>NZ_JAZQNU010000001.1:0-2402 GCF_045627485.1 Pedobacter sp.
TTCCTAAGACCGCTTGGCCTCCGACTTAGCCGCAATTATTGCACCAAAGAAACGTATTTTACTCTTCTTTTAACTGCAACTTCGGCTTTGCCAAAACATAAACTAACACAAGGGGAAGGGTACTGATGAAAAACAATAAACCGAACTGCGTTGGATAAAATATAACCAGCGCCATAATCAGCAATTGGAGGAAGGTATAGATCGTGGCGATCAGTAAATGCGACCAGCTTTGGTCATTGGCTAACACCTGGTAAAAGTGCAGCCGATGGGGTTCTAAAATATTTTGTCGCAAGAATAAACGGTGGATAATGGTCAATACGGCATCTACGCCATAAACGGCCAGAAACAGGATATAGGCGAAATGGCCACTGTTGATGATCAACTGCATCAGTAAAAACACAATCCAGAAAGCAATGGTTACACTGCCTACATCGCCGGCAAAACAGCGTGCTTTACCCCGAAAATTAAAGAAAAGGAAAACCAGGCTGGCCATCATGGGCAGCCAGATCATATCGGCATGGATAAAATGGATCTGCTGCAGGTTAACATATTGTAAACCTGCTAAAACAACCAGGCTATAGGTGCCCGTGATGCCATTGATGCCGTCCATAAAATTATAGGCATTGATCACCCCGATAACCACGATATACAAAAGGGCAATGATCCAGATGGGGTAATCGCCGAAAATACCGAGGTAAACAAATAACAGGGTAACGGCCACTAAATGGAAAGAGATCCTGATGCCGCGGGAAAGGGTTAAACGATCGTCGGCAAAACTGATGGCCCCAATGATAAACAATGCCAAAAGGGGTAACCAGTATTGGGCTTGTAAATTGACCGCAAATAAGGCCGCGATTAAATAGATAATTCCTCCACCCCTAATGGTGACTTCGCTATGGGAGCTCCGGCCATTGGGTTTGTCAATGATTTGATAGTGATCTGCTATTCTAAAGTAAACCAGCATCGAAAAGTAAAAGAGAGGCAGCAGTAAAAGATAGATCATAGTTTGATGGAAATTGCCGCTAAATTAACAATTTTCTTCTTCAACATGGTCATATTCTTCATACTTAGAATTTTTACTTTTGAATTCGGGTAACATCGCTTTCATTAAAGTGACCACCTGGTGATTATCGTTGGCTAAAGCAAAATCCAGCAGCGTGCGTACTTGCTTTTCAATAGCATTGAAAGGGTAAACCCTCACCTTGCCGATCATAATTTTTTCATGATGGGTAGCCATCGTATTTTCCTGATCGTTAAGGAGTTCTTCGTATAATTTCTCTCCGGGTCTCAGACCTGAGAACACAATTTTAATGTCTTCATCGGGCACCAGTCCTGCAAGGGAAATCATCCTTTTGGCCAAATCTACAATCTTCACCGATTTGCCCATGTCGAAGATATAAATCTCTCCGCCTATACCCATACAACCGGCTTCGAGCACCAGTCGGCAGGCTTCTGGAATGGTCATGAAGTAACGCGTAATTTCTGGATGGGTAACGGTAACCGGCCCTCCTTTGGCAATCTGCTGCTTAAACCTCGGAATCACCGATCCGTTGGAGCCTAATACATTGCCAAACCTGGTGGTGATGAACTTGGTGATGGGCTTGATTTCGGGATTGTTTAAATAACTTAAGCCGTTTTGGTAAAGGGTATCTCTGCTGTACAGTGAATTGTTCAGCGATTGTACATAAATCTCTGCAATTCTTTTAGACGCCCCCATGATATTAGTTGGGTTAACGGCTTTATCCGTAGAGATCATCACAAATTTCTTTACCCCGTATTTGATGCTGAGGTCTGCAATGGTTTTTGTTCCTGATACATTGGTTTTAATGGCTTCCGCCGGATTGTCTTCCATCATCGGCACATGTTTATAGGCCGCTGCATGGTAAACGTAATCTGGCTTAAAGGTCTGGAACATAAATTCCATGCGCTGTTTGTCTTTCACATCGCCCATTACCGCCTGGAAATGTTGCCCACTGTAACGCTCTTCAAGCTCTAAGAATAAGTTATGCAGCCCTGTTTCGTTTTGATCGCACATAATAGTCAGACCTACTTCAAACTTCATCAGCTGTCTAACAATTTCACTGCCGATAGATCCTGCAGCGCCAGTGATTAAAATGGTTTTGCCCCTCAGTTCACTTTTGATACCTTCAATATCGATCTGGATCTGCTGGCGGTCTAAAAGGTCTTCAATATTAATGTTTTGGATTTGCGCTGGCTTAACAATACCATTGGTCCACACATCTGCTGGCGGGATATTTAACACCTTGATCTGGTGCTCCAGGCATAAATCTACAATTTGATTTTTACGTTGATTAGGGATGGTGAAGCTGGCAAAGACCAACTCGTCAAAACGGTGTTTGGCAAGTCGGATCTAGCCATGTCGTTCTGTGAGCCAAGGAGTT
>NZ_JAZQNU010000002.1:0-11746 GCF_045627485.1 Pedobacter sp.
ATCATAGCGATCTTCGATGACAAGCGCCCCAAAATCTCGCCTTGAGCATCAACAACAACCCACTGTTTGTTAACAGTTTTAGCATTGGCTGAGACAGTTTTGTAACTTAACGTATTCACTTGCTTGTATTTAATTTGTTAATAATTCTTTTATTCCCCCTAGAATTTAGGGACTGCAAAGATAGATAGAAATCTTTTATAAATCAAACACTCAGGCAAAAAGAAATTTTATTCATCGTGTTGGTCTATTAACGCTCTCCCAATAATGTCATGTAGTACGCCCTAACATCTTTCCAGTAATAATAAGGGGCTATATCTGTTTTTCACAGGCGGAACAAGGATTTCGTTTTCATGAAGCATGAATTTCAAACATTACCTCCTTATTTACCGATGGAATCGCTGGATAACTCCTATTTTCATTAGGATGAACAGTCCAAACAGAAAACAATAAAGCGCTATTAAGTCTAAAGAAAGTTACATGCAATCATACAGCAGCTGATCCTTATTCAAAATTCACTGTGATTTAACTTCATAATAAGTCCAAGTAATTCTAGAATTACTTGGTTTCAATTTGGACTGAACTTGGACTTAATACGGACTAAGGAGAAGCCGCACTACAATTCCACTTCGCAGCTGGTATCGCTTATTAAAGACCTTTACTAAGAAAATTGCAGTTGGTTTTTGAATTACTGGATGTAAAAAAACTAATATCTTTACTTATAGTTAAATACATGGTATGTTATTTCTGCGGTCAGCCGACCATAAAGTTTTAGTACTTGTTTATCCGCGTCTTGCTAAAATTACAAACTAAAAAGCGATTTACTTGTTTAAACCTATATACGAATCAAAATATAAACATTATAAAACGAAAATCATGACAAAAGAAACTAAAATTGTTGCAGGAATATTGGCAGGAGCTGCCTTAGGTGCTGCTGTTGCTTTAATTATATCAAGCGATAAAAGCGGCAACTTAAAGGAAAGTGTATCTGACTGGTTAGCCGACGTAATTGATGCTTCTAAAGACAGGCTAGCTTCCGCTTCTGATACCGTTAAAGACTCCATTTCTAAAGTAACTGCCTAAGGACTACATGGAGAACAGAACCCCTTCCAAGGTGCTGCCCGTCAAATGGCGGGCAGCAAACACCTGATTACTTTATCATACGACATATAAATATTACTAAACTACGACCTATTTCAGGCATGGGTGGAGGAAACACGCGTATAAACCATGTTAAATTTTGATAGTTTCAACAATTTCCCGGTCAAAGAGGTGGCCGAGAACCTCGGTATTGCTTTGCTGGCCATCATTATCGGCCTGCTGTTAAAATTCATTTTAAAAAAGATATTCTTATTCTTTTCAAGGTATTGGGCAACTTTTACGTTGAATGTAGTGGTGAAATACCTCGACAATGCTGTTGGCTTTTTCATCCCATTGGTCCTGCTCGACGCTTCACTTGAATTCATGAAACTCAATGCGACAGCTTATTTGCAATTGAACAGGACGCTTGAAATTGCGCTGACCATTAATTTCTGCATTATCCTCATAAAAACGATCAAGATCCTTGAGGAGAGCTTTTTTCACTACAACGACCTTAACAAAGAGGACAACCTTAAAGAAAGGAAACTGCGCACCCAGCTGCAATTTATCCGCAAGTTTGCCGTCTCACTGATCCTGATTGTAACCGCTTCTATCATCTTGCTTAGCTTTGAAAGCATGCGGAAAATAGGGGCTGGTTTGCTAACCGGGGTTGGTATCGGGGGTATTATCATAGGTTTTGCCGCACAAAAAACACTGGCTAACCTGTTGGCGGGTTTTCAGATTGCTTTTACACAACCCATCAGAATCGACGATGTAGTGATTGTAGAGGGTGAGTGGGGCCGGGTAGAAGAAATTACACTTACTTATGTGGTTGTAAACATCTGGGACCAGCGGCGACTGATCCTTCCTATCACGTATTTTATTGAAAAACCTTTCCAGAACTGGACCAGGGTATCTGCTGACCTGCTGGGCACTGTATTTTTGTACCTCGATTACAACACTCCAATCCCGCCTCTAAGAGAAGAACTGACCAAGGTTTTGCATGCGCATCACCTTTGGGATAAAAGGGTAAATGTAGTGCAGGTTACCGATAATAAGGAGGCGACCATTGAAGTGCGTTTCTTGATGAGTGCAAGAAATTCAGGGCAGGCGTTTGACCTCCGTTGCCATGTGAGGGAGCATATGCTTGCTTTTGTGAGAGACAATTATCCACAAAGTTTACCAAAAACAAGGGTGGAATACAATATAAATTCCTAAGATCGGCTAACTTTGGCCGATGGATATTTTAGGCGCCGCATTACAGGATTATTTCGAAAAAGGAACAACAGAAACACTATGGGTACACAACTCCTACGGTGAAGAGGAGGAAATGCCCGTTGATTTATTTTTCCGGAGTGAATCTGAAATGCCAGAACTTGAACTCAAAGCCCTGGAACTTTGCCGTGGCCGGGTATTGGATATTGGCGCCGGTGCCGGAAGCCATGCCCTCATTTTACAGCAAAGGAACATCGAGGTTACTGCTTTAGACATTTCTACAAAGGCAGTAGCTATAATGAAGAAAAGGGGTTTAAAAAATGTGTTGGAACAGAATATTTTCGATCTTCAACTGGCGGAGCCTTACGACACGCTGCTTTTTATGATGAACGGCATTGGCGTAACCGGAACCATAGAAGGCTTTAAAGCCTTTTTGCAAAAAGCAAAAACATACCTAAAACCTGGTGGGCAACTGCTGTTCGACAGCTCAGACGTTTCTTACCTCTATGAGGAGGTACCCATGCCTGAAAACACCTATTTCGGTGAAGTTGCTTTTGCTTATGAATACAAAAAACAGGTAGGAAAATGGTTCGACTGGGTTTATATTGACCAGCAAACCTTGAAAGATGTGGCTGCCGCAGCAGGCTGGAACAGCCACATTGTAATGGAAGATGACAGCGACCAGTACCTGGCGCAGCTTACACTGAAATAAAAATCGCTAAGCCTGTTCTTCCCAAATGACAGCTATATTAATAATGGTCTGGACAGCTTTTTCCATATCCTGTATCGAAACCCACTCCTGTTTGCCATGAAAGGCATGTTCTCCGGCAAAGATATTCGGACATGGCAATCCCATTAGGGATAAACGTGAACCATCTGTACCACCCCTGATGCTCTGTTTTTTAGGGGTAATCCCTGCTCTTTCGATAGCCTGCATCCCTATGGCAATAACCTGTGGATATTGATCCAGCACCCCTTTCATATTTCGGTATTGCTGGGTAATCTCTAATTGATAAGTAGACTTTGGATATGCTTTTAGCACTTCTTCCACCAATGCTCTTAACGTCTCGCCATGCTGGGCTAATAGCGTATCATCAAAATCGCGCAAAATAAAATGTGCCTGAGCCGTTTCAACATTCCCTTGTATGTTTACCGGGTGTATAAAACCTTCTTTCTGGCTGGTGGCCTCTGGCGTCAATTTATCTTTGGGCAGGCGATCCAGAATAGCGCTTAATATTTTTAGGGCACTTTCCATTTTGCCTTTTGCAAAGCCAGGATGAGAACTTACGCCATGAATGGTTAACACAGCGCCATCGGCAGAAAAAGTTTCATCCTCCAATGAACCCAGGCTTTCGCCGTCAACAGTATACGCGAAATCGGCACCTAACTTTTCAAGGTCCACATTGTCTACACCACGCCCAATCTCTTCGTCGGGCGTAAACAAAATCCTTATTTTACCATGTTTTACTTCCGGGTGCTGCATTAAAAAAGCAGCCGCTTCCATTATTTCGGCCAAACCGGCTTTATTATCGGCACCCAGTAAGGTGGTACCACTGGCGGTAATAATATCATTACCAATCTGGTTTTTCAGATCAGGGTGTTCGCTTTGTTTTAAAACGATGGAAGTATCATCAGGCAGAACCAGGTCTTGCCCCTGGTAGTTGAAATGCACAATTGGTTTCACATTTAAACCACTGCAATCCGGCGACGTATCCATGTGCGAGCAGAAGCAGATCACAGGAACTTTTTTGTCGGTATTTGCCTGTATGGTCGCATAAACATAACCATATTCATCAATGTGTGCATCAGAAATGCCCAATTCCAACAGTTCCTGAACCAGTACACGACCCAGGTTTTTTTGCTTCTCCGTGGAAGGAGTTGTTGCAGAATCAGGATCTGATTGTGTATCAATTTGCACATACCGCTTAAAGCGATCTGCTAGTGATTCGGTTTTATTTTGATATTTTAGCATAATTTTAAAGAGGTAAAGGTAAAGAAATTGAAAATAATACTCACCAGCATCTTTCTCGCATGTTCGTTTTATGTTACGGCGCAATCCAGCTTCCATAAAATAAGCTTTGGTGCCGGTGCCGGCATCACCAGGTCCTATGCTGATTTGCCGGAAAAGAATAATGCTGCTGCTGTTTATGGCACTGTCGATTATCAATTTACGCCTTTTATTAGTTTGGGACTTGAAGTGCAACAAGGACAAATCAAAGGTGGACAAAATGAGGTGGACCCATATGGCCGCCGATTTAAAAATGATTACCGCGCCATCACCCTTAATGGGAAACTCGCTCTTGGAAGTATTGTTGATTATAAAAACAACCCCCTGTTTAACCACATAAAAGGATTATACGTAGGTACAGGTTTTGGATTTATCCAAAATAGGGTAAATGAATTACTTAGGGGTATAGAGAATGCTCCCGAACAAGTGTATATTCCTTACAATAAAGAACCAGTAATCCCCCTAAATATCGGGATGAACTACTTTTTCCCAGACCGTTATGGGCAATACCGCCTTGTGGCGAACATCAACCTTCAAAGTAATATCACCATAGGCGAGGGAATGGATGGCTATGATATCACCACGGTGACCTTTAGAAACGGTAAACCTGATATCTATTCCTTCTTCAGCCTGGGCATCAAATATAACTTTGGCCCGCTAGGGCTGTCACAAAAAACCTTTAAAAAGTACTAACGAATGCGTCTACTCTTCCTGATCCTTTTTTGCGTTACCCTCCAAAGCTTTGCACAACCCACACCTTTTGAAAGCAGTAAAAAACAAGAAACAGCCACTTACCCGCAGGTAATCAATTATTATGAGCAACTTGAAAAAACCTACCCGCAGGCAAAACTACTGACTTATGGCCAGACCGACTTTGGTAAACCACTACACCTGATGGTGCTTTCGAAAGACAGGACCTTCGACCCCCAGGTGCTTAAAAAAAATAATAAAAGGATTTTACTGATCAATAACGGGATTCACCCTGGTGAACCAGAAGGTGTAGATGCCTCCATGATGCTGGCACGTGATTTACTGAAAAACAATAGACTGCCAGACGATGTGGTTATTTGTATCATCCCGCTTTATAATATTGGCGGAAGTTACAACCGCAGCAGCACTTCCAGGGCCAATCAAAATGGACCTTTAGCGTATGGCTTTCGTGGAAACAGTAAAAACTACGACCTGAACCGCGACTTTATTAAAACAGACTCTAAAAATTCGCAGACTTTCCAGTTGATCTTTAACACCTGGCAACCAGATATATTTGTTGATACCCATACCAGCAATGGGGCGGATTACCAGTATACGATGACATTGATCCCTACGCAAAAAGATAAGCTAAATCCAGTGTTGTCAGAATACTTGGTCAGAACCATGTTACCAGATTTGTATAAACAAATGGCTAAAAAGGGCTTTGAGCTGATCCCTTATATAAATAGCGTGAAGGAAACTCCTGATGAAGGTATTGAAGGTTTTCTGGAAAATGCACGATATTCTACAGGCTACGCTGCCCTGCACAACGTAATTGGGTTTATGCCCGAAACTCATATGCTTAAGGCCTTCGATCAAAGGGTAAAATCGACTTACCAGTTACTGGAAACTTATATCGATATCGTGGTACGCGACGCCAGTGTGATTGGTGTTAACAAAGCCAGGGCGGATGCTGCTGTAGCGGCACAATCCACATTTCCCTTAGTATGGAAGTTAAACAAGGAAAACACCTCAGACCTAACCTTTAAAGGTTATGGAGCTAAATATAAACCCAGCGAAGTGAGTGGTGCCGACCGCCTGTATTATGACAGAAAAGCCCCATACACAAAAAACATTAAGGAGTGGAACAGCTTTGAGCCTGTAGTAACGGTAAATAAACCAACAGCTTATATCATCCCAAAAGCCTGGGATCGGGTGGTAGAGTTGCTTCGATTAAATGGAGTAATTGTAAAGGAGCTTGCTGAAGACATTACTCTTCCAGTTGATGTCTATTACCTGAAAGATTTTAAAACCTCCCCCTATCCCTACGAAGGCCATTACCTGCACTCCGCGGTACAGCTTCAAACGGTGCAACAAGAATTGCATTATTATGCCGGAGATTATGTAGTTTATGTAAATCAGCCTCAAAACAGGTATATTGTCGAAACTTTAGAGCCGCAGGCGACAGATTCCTTTTTTAACTGGAATTTTTTCGATGCAGTGCTTGGACAAAAAGAGCATTATTCTGCTTACGTATTTGAGGATACCGCAGCAGCACTGCTTAAAGAAAATCCAGCGCTAAGGAAACAATTGGAAAAAGAGAAAGCAAATAATGCGGAGTTTGCGAAAAATCAAGCCGCTCAGCTTGATTTTATTTACAAAAACTCTGATTATTACGAGAAAACACATAAACGTTACCCGATTACCCGTCTTGTAAAAGACACAAAACTACCTTTATAACAACAAAATGGAATATTTACAAAATACACCTGTAGCCTCCCTTATTTTTATTTTTACCATCATCACCAGCATTTATGCCTTTAACGACAATGTGTTATACGGAAAATTTATGCTGCATCCTTATAGTGTATACCGAAAGAACAAAGTCTATACGTTAATTACCAGTGGACTGATCCACGCAAACTGGATGCACCTCATCTTTAACATGTTTACCTTTTTCTTTTTCGCTTTCCGCCTGGAGGCAACTATAGGGCACTGGCAATTTGCCACCATATATTTACTGGGTATGATACTAAGCGACTTGCCTACAGTGGTGAAACATAAAAATGACTTCTGGTATAATAGCCTGGGTGCTTCTGGTGCCATATCGGCGGTATTATTCAGCTACATCCTGTTTTACCCATTTTCTACACTGATGATTTTCCCTTTGCCAATACCCATCTGGGCATGTGTATTTGGAGTGTTGTACCTGATTTATTGCGCTTATATGTCCAGGAACTCTAGAGATAACATTAACCACGACGCCCACTTCTATGGTGCCATTACAGGGGTAATCATCACAATTATATTAGAACCACGCATTATCCCGCATTTTCTGGGCCAGTTAATGGCCGCAATCGGTTAGCCCGCTTCAGGTAAATAAGGAGGATCAAAAAAGCTAATGGGGGATCTTGGGTCTTTAATAATTTCAAACAGGGTTTGTCCCCATGGCTTCCAGAAATTTTCGAGCACCTGGGCATAGGTTTTATGTTGCCATACATCAAACAAGGGTTTGTTAAATGCGCCTTTTAACGGCATGGCATCAATGTATACGCTGCCTTCTAATGGCATCACATTGTATTCAGGAAGGCGGTTAAACAAATAGGCCGAGTAAAAGAATCGGGCACAAAGTTCTTCGTACTGCTGCTCGCTTAATGGCTTGCCTGCAATGCTGTTCAGTATTTCCTGGTGGAACTTTTTGTTGGTACCATTGTCCTGCAAACAAGCAATGATGCCAAAATCTTTAAGTTTCAAAGAAAAGGTAAGGGTATTGATCTCGTCACGGAAGCTGAAATAATGATCGGCCTCAGTTAAAGGCACCACCACGATAGACCAGGGTGTAAAATCTTCATAAACCACATCTCTGTATATACTCTGCACCATGATATTGAGATTCCCGAACTTATGCATCAGTCCCTGCGACATGTTCATGCCATCGCCACTTAGCTGCTGCAGTTTGATGGCTGCATTCATCTCAATATAGATCAGGCTATACATAAACTTACCTATCCACTTGAATAAGTCCTCTTCAGGAAGCTGACTTACCGCTTCATAACCGATGGAGAAAGCATGCGAAATTTTGTCTTCCAGAGGCTGTATAAAATTTTCCTGAATCTCCTTACTTACCGGCACTTTCAACGTATTGTAGGAGCGGACACTTTCATCAAGCAACTTAATGCGTTCTTCGCCTGTATAGTTGGCTACGGCCAATAACCAATCGGGTAAAACATTCGTTTCCACTACCGGAGCAGGGAAAATATCACCACTTAAAAAGCAGTTTTTGTATTTGAAGTCGAAGTTTTTAAATGGTTGGTATACGGTGCTATTCATAAGATGTGGCAATATTAGGCATATTATTTTTACATTCGCTCCGGCACATCTTTTTTTAACTTTGATATTACTAAACGGCTCGCACCCCATGGAAGTTTCCTATATCTCGTATAACCTCGAATTAAAACATCCTTTCGCCATTGCTAAATTTTCACGGACCAGCACACCCCTGTTGATTTTGAAGCTACGTTACGAGAATGTGGATGGTTATGGAGAAGCATCGATGGTGCCCTATATGGGCGAAAGTTATGATGGTGCAGTTGCGTTTTTAAATAAAGTAGATTGGCGCCGCATGGCCTACCCTTTCGACTTTCAGGAGATTTTAGCATACCTAGACAGCCTGGCACCTGGTCATCCGGCCATTAAAGCTGCCATTGACATCGCCTTAAACGACATTAATGGCAAGATACTACAAAAGCCCTGTTATGAAATTTATGGTGCCGACCCCGGCAACATGCCGGTAACCTCTTATACCATTGGTATCGACAGTGCAGAAGTGATCAAAGAAAAAGTAGCTGATGCCACGGATTTTAAAGTATTAAAAATTAAACTGGGCAGAGACAATGACCGCGAGCTGATTAACACGATCAGAAGTTTAACGGACCTGCCTTTATATGTGGATGCCAACCAGGGCTGGGCTGACCGTAAAAAGGCTATAGAAACCATTTACTGGTTACATGACCAGGGTGTGGTATTGATTGAGCAGCCGATGGATAAAAATGATTTGGATGGCAATGCGTGGTTAACTGGCAGAAGTCCGATCCCCATCCTTGCCGACGAAGCCGTGCAGCGCCTGGCAGACATGGACCAGCTGAGAGGAGCTTACCATGGCATTAACATCAAGCTGATGAAAAGCGCAGGCATGTACGAGGCCCACCAGATGATTCTGAAAGCCCGCAAATTTGGCATGAAAGTATTAATTGGCTGTATGAGTGAAACCTCATGTGCTACGCTGGCGGCCACAGCATTGGCCCCTCTCTGCGATTGGGCTGATTTGGATGGCCCCTGGTTAACGAAAAATAACCCTTTTGATTATCCTGAATTAAAGGACGGCAGGATTGTATTAAAAAATCTTCCAGGCCTGGGCCTGGAAGGAATTAAGGTTGATTGGCCCGGTCTCTAAGCGCCTTGCGGAAGTCCTTGGTTAATTTTATTTTTAGGTATAAAAAGAACAGGGCAGTCACGATAAAAAATCCACCAGCTACCTGTTGGTCGTTTTCAAAACCCCATTTGATGCCGAGTACCGACACAATTATACCCAACGTGTAAAACACGTTCATTGCAATTTGTTTCTTCATTCTTTTAATTAGTATACAGGCATGTTAGGATCATAAGCTTCCTGCCATGCTAAAATTCCACCCTTAAGGTTATATAAGTTGTCGAAGCCAAGCATTTGCTCCAACTGCATTACCGCAGCAGCACTTCTTTTACCGCTTCTGCATTGCATAATTACAGGTTTGTCTCTTGCAATTTTATCTGCTTCGATCAACAGACCACCTAATGGAATATTTTCTCCATTCAGGTTAGAGGTTTCATACTCAAAAGTCTCTCTTACATCGATCAGTTGAAAATCCTCTTTATTGTCTATTTTCTGTTTCAGTTCTTGTACTGTAACTTCTTTCATCAGTTTAAGATTAGTGTTCAAATATCATGAGCTATCATAAGTTTATTCATTGGTATGAAAGCTTATGATGGTTTCATCTTATTAAATTTTATCAAATATACTCATTTAAAATAAAATGCCATTGAAATGCAGATATGGGCAGCTATGCTGGCCAATCTGTTAATTACATTAGTGAAAAGTAAAATAAATGGTCTTGGGATTTCTCAAATATGGTTTCTCTAATCCCTCTGATGCATCCTTATCCCTTAAGAAATAGTATCTCTTGACATGTTTGCTTTAGTTGGTGAGTAATAATACTTATACCACAGCTTATCTCCTAAATAAAGGGTAAATCCAACCGGAAATGATAACAAAACAAGCATCTTTCCCTTTGTTGATTCCAACCTGGTGAAGTTACGCAAAAAAGATGCAGAATGAATTCCATAGCGGGATAGCTGTGCTGCCCTTTTGAAAAAGAAAATGGGGGCACTAAAAAACCAATTCGGTAGATCCTTGTTTATTAGGTCAACTTCACAAATAATCAACCCCATAGCATTTCGTATGTGATTTGCTTTGCCACTAAGATTACCAAAGCCAGAGCCTGTTGGCGTATAATAAGTTAATGCGACTGTATTTGTGCAGATATATTTGTATTGTCGTCCTAATCTATTCCAGATATAACTTTCAGGTACAAATTTATAGCCGGCTGCTTCAGGGAAAGGATTATTTTTTAACAATGCCGTACGCATCAGTCCAAATTTTTCACCTGTTATTTTATGTTTAAACTGAAATTCACCTCCTGTAATAGTAATGTGGTTTAAGGGAAATAAGTCGCCAATAACTTTTTTTGTAACTGAATCCTCGGCCAAAGCACATACACACCAATAACTTTCCCTTAAGTCGGAGGAAATTGTCTCCCAAGCATCGACTAAAGTTTTGAGACCTTCATAAGCAATGGCATTGTCGGAATCTAGTATTGCACACATTTCGCCAATTGCAATCTTTACTCCGTGATTAACGGCCGAGGGTTTACCGCCATTTGGCTTTTGGACATAAATGATATTCAAAGACGATTCACGCTGCCATGTCGACACTACTTTTGAGGTCTCATCTGTAGAGCCATCATCAACAATGATCCATTCAAAATTTTTAAAAGTTTGTTCGGACAATGACTCATAACAACGATAAAGGGTGCCCGCACGGTTATAAGTAGGTGTGATAATTGACACAAACATAATTATCTTAATTAAAGAAATAAGTTAAATTTAATCAGTCCTACAGTGCTGACTAACACTAGGCTTCAGCTATTCCTACCTATTTAAATTACTAAAAACCAGTGACATATACGAATTATCCACAACAATCTTTTATGATCGCATAAAATTCAAATTTGGATATCAAAAGAGATGTGCTCAAAAACCGGATCGTTATTGTCTAAACAGTTCAAGCAAAATTTCCCATTTATATATTTCCTGCGAGACAAAATCACTCTTTACCTGAAAATGCCTGTTCGGTCCGCGACAATGCGGAGCAGCGCATCCTCGGCCGTATCGAGCAGTTCAACATCCAGCGCCGCAAGCGTTCCGACGTGATCGTGGGAATCCTGGGATGCATGGCTGAGAGAATGAAGGAGGCCCTGCTGGCCACCGGCAAGGTGGACGTGGTCGTCGGTCCCGACGCCTATCGTTCGCTTCCCCGTCTCCTGGAGGCCGCTTCCGCCGGCTGCCCCCAGATTGCTCCATAATAAGATTATCCTTTTCCTGTGACTGAATAACAACTTCACTCTCATCAACGAGCTTATTTGCATATTGCTTAGCCTGCTC
>NZ_JAZQNU010000003.1:0-3837 GCF_045627485.1 Pedobacter sp.
ATACGGTGGCAGTATCCACTCAGGAAATTACAAAGGTAAATCTTTAAACATTGTTTCAGCATTTGAGGCCCTTGGCCAAAAATTGGCCGGAAATTTATCTGAAGAAGATTACCAGGGAATTATCAGACATACTTGTCCTGGCGCAGGTGCCTGTGGCGGTATGTATACAGCTAATACCATGGCCTCGGCAATCGAGGCTTTGGGTATGAGTTTACCATACAGCTCTTCCTACCCTGCATTAAGTGAGCAAAAAAAACAAGAATGTTTAGATGCAGGCCGTGCCATCAGGGTATTACTGGAGAAAAACATACTGCCTTCCCATATAATGACGGAACGTGCATTTCACAATGCGATCGTTACCGTTACCGTACTGGGTGGTTCAACCAATGCCGTACTCCACCTTATTGCTATGGCTAAATCAGTAGGTATTACCTTAACACTGGAGTACTTTCAGCAGATCAGTAACAATACTCCTGTATTAGCCGATTTAAAACCAAGTGGCGAGTACTTAATGGAAGATGTACATGAGATTGGTGGTGTACCAGCGATTTTAAAATATTTACTAAAAGAAGGCCTCATCTATGGCGATTGCCTTACAGTAACCGGAAAGACTTTGGCAGAGAACGTTGCTGACGCTGTTGATCTCGACTTCGAACAACAACGTGTTATCCTTCCATTGAGTAAAGCGCTGAAAGCTACCGGTCACCTCCAAATGTTGTATGGCAACCTTGCCGAAAAAGGATCTGTAGCTAAAATCAGCGGAAAAGAAGGTGAGCGATTTGAAGGCCCGGCAAGAGTTTTTGATGGCGAGCAATCGTTGATTGCCGGGATTCAAAGTGGACGGGTACACCAGGGAGACGTGGTTGTGATTAGGCAAGTAGGCCCAAAGGGTGCCCCAGGTATGCCCGAAATGCTAAAACCTACCTCAGCAATTATTGGTGCAGGTTTAGGAAAGTCAGTTGCTTTAATTACAGACGGTCGTTTTTCTGGTGGTACACATGGGTTCGTTGTAGGACACATTACACCTGAAGCCTGGGAAGGTGGAAACATTGCCCTGGTACAAGATAACGATATCATCACCATTGATGCGATTAACAATACCTTACAACTAAACATTAGCGACGAAGAACTTGCTGCACGAAGGGCCGCCTGGACGCAGCTACCACCACCGGTAAAAAGCGGTGTATTATATAAATATCACAAACAAGTGAGTGATGCCAGTGAAGGTTGTGTAACCGACGCATACACCGATTAAAAGATTTACAAACACTAAAACATAATAACATGGATTTAGCACAAACGGAAGCAACCACCCTAACCGAACCTAAGCAAATAACGCAGGTTACCGGTTCCGTAGCTTTATTAGAGGGCTTAATTGCCGAAGGAACAGAAACCATTTTTGGTTATCCAGGAGGCGCCATCATGCCAATTTATGATGCTTTGTATGATTACAAAGAGAAATTAAACCATATTCTGGTCAGACATGAACAAGGGGGTATTCATGCCGGACAAGGTTTTGCGCGCAGTTCGGGTAAGGTTGGCGTTGTGTTTGCAACCAGCGGACCAGGTGCTACAAATTTGGTGACCGGCTTGGCTGATGCACAAATAGACAGCACCCCGTTAGTGTGTATTACCGGACAGGTATTTGCCAGTTTGTTAGGCACCGATGCTTTCCAGGAAACAGATGTGATTAACATTACCACGCCAGTAACCAAATGGAATTACCAGATAACAGACGCCAGTGAAATTCCAGGCGTTTTAGCCAAAGCCTTTTATATTGCCAGAACAGGCAGGCCGGGACCGGTGTTAATCGATATTACTAAAAATGCCCAGATGCAGGTTTTTGACTATCATGGTTATACCCCATGCGATCATATCCGCAGCTACCGCCCTACGCCTAAAATCAGACATGAATATGTAGAACAAGCAGCTGCACTGATTAACAGTGCTAAAAAGCCGTTTATCTTATTTGGGCAGGGTGTATTATTAGGTGAAGCAGAAAAAGAATTCCAAGCATTTGTGGAGAAAAGCGGCATTCCTGCCGCATGGACCATCTTAGGGGCTGGTGCTATTGCAACAGATCATCCTTTAAACATGGGTATGTTGGGCATGCATGGTAACTACGGCCCGAACGTACAAACCAATTCCTGCGATGTGTTAATTGCTATTGGCATGCGTTTCGATGACCGCGTAACCGGTCGACTGGACAAATACGCTAAACAAGCTAAAATCGTACACCTGGATATCGACCCCGCAGAGATTGATAAAAATGTAAAAGCCGATGTACCGGTATGGGGTGATTGTAAGGAAACACTTCCCTTGTTAACTGCATTGGTAAAAAAGGGTGATCACGATGCCTGGTTACAAGAGTTTCACGCCTTTGCAAAAATAGAAAAAGAAGATTTAATCGATCCAGAATTGAACCCGGGTACTGGTGAAATTACCATGGGCGAAGTGATTAACCAATTAAACGTATTAACTAAAGGAGAAGCCATCATTGTGAGTGATGTTGGCCAGCACCAAATGGTGGCCTGCCGTTATGCGAAGTTTAACAACAGCCGCAGCAATGTAACTAGTGGTGGTTTAGGCACCATGGGCTTCGGCTTACCGGCAGCAATAGGCGCTAAATATGGCGCGCCAGACCGCACGGTTGTAGCCGTTATTGGCGATGGCGGTTTCCAAATGACCTTACAGGAGTTAGGGACTATCATGCAATTCGGCGTTGATGTGAAGATCATGATCTTAAACAACCAGTTTTTAGGCATGGTTAGACAATGGCAACAACTGTTTAACGACAGACGCTATTCTTTCGTTGATATCACCAGTCCTGATTTTGTTAAACTTGCTGAATCGTATTATATTCCCGGCAAAAAAGTGGTAGAACGCGAAGATCTGGTTCCTGCGCTGGAAGCCATGCTGCAACATAAAGGGTCATACCTATTGGAAGTAATGGTAGCAAAAGAACATAATGTATTCCCTATGGTACCTCAGGGCTGTAGTGTAAGTGAAATCAGATTAAAATAACAACGATCATGAGCAATACCCAGGTTATAGAAATGGCTAATACCAAACAGGAATTTACCATTACCGTATACACAGAAAACCAGATCGGCTTATTAAACCGTATCGCTATTATATTTTCCAGAAGAAAGATTAATATAGAGAGCTTAAACACCTCCCCTTCTGAAATTGAGCATATCCACCGTTTCAACATCGTAATTCACGAAACGGAAGATGTGGTGCGCAAGCTTTCCCGTCAGATTGAGAAGCAAATTGAAGTCTTGAAAGTCTATTATAATACCAACGAGGATATTATTTGGCAGGAGCTGGCTTTATATAAAGTACCTACAGATACCATTACCGAGAAAGTACTGGTAGAACGTTTACTCCGTGAGAATGGTGCAAGAGCCGTGGTGATCCGTAAAGATTACACCGTGTTCGAAACCACAGGCCACCGCGAAGAAACCGATAAACTCATTGAAGTGCTGCAACCTTATGGCCTAATCGAATTTGTGAGGAGTGCACGTGTTGCAATCATCAAAGATAGTGAAGGTTTCAATGCTAAATTACGGGAGTTTGAAAGAAAGGAACCCGGTCAAGATGTCGTTGAAAACGAATACCTAGACAAACAAGATAATGTATTTACCATGTAATAGACTTCTGTCTTTTACTCTAATTAACAACCAATCGTAAAACCAATAAAAAATTATGGCAAAATTAAATTTCGGCGGAAAAGAAGAGAACGTAGTAACACGTGAAGAGTTTCCGTTAGCAAAAGCACAGGAAGTATTGAGTAAAGAAACTGTAGCGATCATCGGCTACGGTGTTCAGGGCCCT
>NZ_JAZQNU010000004.1:0-12955 GCF_045627485.1 Pedobacter sp.
TGGAAGAATTAATTTTAGATTTTAATAATATTAATCGTATACCAGAAAGCATAGGGCGCCTTCAGTTTATCAAAAAAATTAGCTTGAGTTTTAATGATTTAAATCGCTTGCCTGACCAAATTTCCAATCTTAAAACATTGGAAGAATTGAATTTAAATGCAGGCAAAATTGAGCACGTGACAAGTTATCAATGGTTAAGGGGGTTTTATAGGTCAGATGACCCAAAGCCCTTTAAAAGGGTAACTATTAACCAGATTGAGAATTTTCCCGAAGATTTAAGTAAATGGACCGCTATTAAAAAGATTTACCTTACCGATAACAGTAAAATCAATACTAAACAACTGTGGAATGGGCTACTTACTATCCCGTCCAAAGAATATTTGCTTGATGTGGAAAACTGCGGTATCACTTTTCTACCTGACAAGGGCTGGGAGCGTTTTCTGGTGAAGTCGTTAAATATAAGTAATAACCGGATAGAAGATATCCCTACTAATATCCAACTTGCGCCCTATCTATCGGTTATTAATTTTAATCAAAATAAACTTAAGGTGTCACCTGTTAATTTAAATCAATATGTTGGTAACAAAGCAGAAAAAGCGTTGTGGTTTATAGAGCTAGGGATTCTTGCTGATACGAGTTTAACAAGAACCGATGATATGGTACTCGCTCTGGTAAAAAAGAGTAGAAATCATCATAACCGAAAGGAGTTCAAGCAGGCCCTTGCAGATGCAAATACTGCATTGAGCATCAATGATAGTTTAGCCATGATAAAATTATCATTGACCAAAATGGGCGAACTAAATTATGAAATGGGAAATTATCAAACTGCCATTAACTATTTAAGTAAGGCCATTCTTAAAAATAAGGATGATAACGTTCGAATCATGAATTTTGTAATACCACCATTTGAATACCGGGCCAAGAGCTATTTAAAACTTGGAGATACCTTGAGTGCCATCAAAGACTATGAAACACTTGCTGAGAATTATAGTGATAGGTGGGGAGAAGTTGGCTTGCTCTATAAAGCAACAGGGAAAGCAGATCAAGCTAAAGCGTCTTTTGAAAAAGGTATCATCAAATTTCAACAGCAGATTGAATTTAATATCAATAAAAAGCAACCCGTTGAAATGTATCAACTAAGCAGGTTGGAATTAATGATCATTAAGGAAGAATTTGTGCGCGCTTTAAAGTATGCCAATAAGTTAGAAAAGGATATCAAGTTAATCGATCACATTACTTTGCTCCGTTATTTAAAAGCTTCTGCCGAAATTGGAAGTAATGCTTTTAATAGCAAAAGCAAAGCTGAGTTATTAAACTTTATCCAGTTAAATAAAAACCTCATCGGTGGTTGGGGGTATGAATTATTCGACGATTGGTTAAACTTAACAACAATATCACAGGATAAAAAGAAACTAATTGGGGAGATTAACAACCGTATTAAACCCTAATTATCGAAGTCTTTGTTCAAGCGAAAATACCTCTCAAATGGAAGCAGCTATAATACTATAAGGGTTTTATCTTAATATCTGGGATTTCTGTGAAAGGCTAGCGAAAACTGGTAAGTATTATTGATGTAACGTAATTTAATTTCCTGGAAGATCATTGCATTGCCAGGTAAACATCCAGTTTACGATAAATTCTGCTAATTTAGGCATATACAATATTTACATTATAGCAGAAAATTATGAAATCCATAATTACTTTTTTATTCCTTTCCGTTGTTTTTTTGGGTTGTCAATCCAATAAAACGGAAGTGACTTATGTTCCAAAAGTTATCACTGATAACACCGATTTTAATTTTCACTCAGAAGAAACTGATGTGAAATTATCAATAATTAAGTACTCACTACCTGAGAAAGCAACTGCCAATGAAGACGAGACCTTCGGTATAAAGTTTGGCGACACCACTGTTCGCATACGGCTGGATAACAAAGACCCTGAATCTGCTCATAAAGCGTTTTCTTTTGCCAAATTTATAAATACGCAAAAAACTGCCATGTTGGTGCAAATTGCAGACAATTCCGGTTTAGTTGCCCCTTTTTTTATTGTTGCAGTGAAGGATGGTCAGCTACAGGTACACCGATTGTACCGTGCTTCAACTGGAAAGCTGGATAAAGAGATAACACGTGGAGTAAAAGCTGTAGGAAGCAGCGGTCACCTGGTTAACAACGATTACTTTGTAACCAATGTGAATGCTAAGGTATACCTGATTAAAAGGCAAAATCCAGAAGAAAGAATCCAGGGAGATTTTTTTATCCAATCTTCTAATCGGCAAACGCTGGTTTTTCTAGTGCCCTCAGCTTTTTATCAGGTTCATTACCCAACTGGGGAAAACTTTACACAGGCGCTTCCAGCGAGCTTGCCGATGGTGAATGCAGCAATCTATAAATGGGTGCAAGCTACATGTAGCTGGGTAGAAAATACAAATGGCATTTCTTTTTTAAAGTCGGACTCTGGAGATAACCGGATAAGGAACCTCAATGAATTCAGGGATTAAAAAAACCTGCATATTATGAAACCAGATATTAAAGGATTAGAAGACATTGTATTATTTGTAAATGAGTTTTACTATAAAGTTCAGCGCGATGATTTAATAGGGCCAATATTTAACGGAGTAATTAAAGATTGGACTCCACACCTGGAACGAATGTACCAGTTTTGGAATGCAGCTTTGTTTAGCGTGCCGGGTTTTAAGGGGAATCCTTTTGCGAAACATGCGCCATTGGCTATTAATCAAGATCATTTTGACCGTTGGCTGGTTTTGTTCAATGAAACCATTGATGCGAATTTTGAAGGCGACATGGCTGTAGATACAAAGGAAAGGGCAGCATTAATGGCGGCATTGTTTAGAAGTAAGCTCAGCCATATGAAGGGTAGGCCGGGAACAGTTCTGGTGTAGGTATAGATAGCGCAGGCTATCCAAAATTCTTTAATTAATAAATTCGTATCTTTAATAAATTGTGAATGATGGATATTACACTAAAATATAAGATCGTAGAGAAGATTATTCAAAGTAATGATGAGAATCTGTTGAATGAAATAAATTCACTGCTTAGTTTAACAGAGGCCGATTTTTGGACTGAAACTCCGACGGAAGCAAAACAAGCTATTCATGCCGCAAAAGAAGAGTTGGACCGTGGAGAGGGTATCTCTCATGCAGAAGTTATGAATGAAGTAAAGAATCTTTTTTCAGGCAGATCATAGTGCTGTATTCTGTTATATGGTCACCTACAGCTAAAGTTAGTTTTTTCCAGATACTGGAATTCCTGGATAATAAATGGACGTTTAAGGAGTTGGAAGCTTTCGTTAAACGTACCGAAGAGGTAATTTGCCGTCTTAATAATACCCCATTATTATATCCTTATTCAAAAGAAAGCGACACCCATAAATGCGTTATAGTAAAGCAGGTAACCCTGTATTATAGATAAATGGCAAATAAGGTGGAACTTCTGGTATTCTGGGATACTCGTAAGGATCCTGAGAGAATAGTTCTATAGTGGCTCGAACCCCTGGCTATGCTAAATTCTTCTAACCATACCAAATCATGTTTCAGACTTTAGTTTGTGTGAAAATAGATTTACATTGTGCCATGAACATTGAATTTAATAAAAACGAAGACCTTAACAAACAGGCGGTTTATACTTTAAAAAGCCGTCTGCATAAAATATACGCCGGTGGTGGCGAAAAGAGTGCTGCTAAACAAAAAGCCAAGGGTAAGATGCTTGCCCGCGAACGTATTGCTTATTTAATTGATGCTGATACTGCGTTTTTAGAAATAGGGGCCTTTGCTGCAGAAGATATGTATGCCGAGCAAGGTGGTTGTCCTTCAGCAGGTGTGGTTTGTGGTATTGGGTATGTATCAGGCCGCCAGACCATGATTGTGGCCAACGATGCCACCGTTAAAGCGGGAGCCTGGTTCCCAATGACCGCCAAAAAGAATTTACGTGCACAGGAAATTGCCATGGAAAACCGACTGCCGGTAATCTACCTGGTGGATAGCGCAGGGGTATACCTGCCCATGCAGGATGAGATATTTCCTGATAAGGAACATTTCGGCCGAATGTTTCGAAATAACGCATTGATGTCGGCAGATGGAATTGTACAGATTTCCGCAATCATGGGTTCTTGCGTTGCTGGTGGTGCTTATTTGCCCATCATGAGTGATGAAGCTATGATTGTAGAGGGTACGGGTTCGGTGTTTTTAGCAGGATCCTATTTGGTTAAATCTGCCATAGGCGAAGAGGTAGATAATGAAACTTTAGGTGGCGCTACTACACATTGCGAAATATCAGGGGTTACGGATTATAAACACCCAAACGACCAGGCATGTTTAGACAGCATCAAAAAAATAATGAGTATGCTGGGTGCGCCTCAAAATGCGGGATTCGATCGTATTAAGCCAGCAGCACCTAAGTTTCCTGCAGAAGAACTCTATGGTCTGCTGCCCGAAAACAGGGAAAAACCTTACGACATGGTGGAGTTGATCAAGAGATTAGTAGATGACTCAGCATTGGAAGAGTATAAAAAAGAATATGGCCAGAGCATTATTTGTGGATTAGCACGAATAGATGGCTGGGCAGTAGGTATTGTTGCTAACCAGCGCAAGGTGGTGAAGTCTAAAAAAGGAGAAATGCAGTTTGGTGGTGTTATTTATTCAGACAGTGCTGATAAGTCTGCGCGTTTTATCATGAATTGCAACCAGAAGAAAATCCCCTTGGTATTTTTGCAGGATGTAACCGGTTTTATGGTGGGTAGCCGCTCTGAACAGGGGGGCATTATTAAAGATGGCGCTAAAATGGTAAATGCAGTGGCCAACTCAGTGGTCCCAAAATTCACTATCATCATTGGTAATTCATACGGTGCCGGTAATTATGCCATGTGTGGCAAAGCTTACGATCCGAGGTTAATTTTCGCCTGGCCGAGTGCAAAAATTGCAGTAATGGGTGGATCGCAGGCCGCAAAAACGTTGCTGCAAATTCAGGAAGCATCGCTAAAGGCCAAAGGCGAAGTAATTACGCCGGAAAAAGAAGCTGAACTGCTGAAAGAGATTACTGATCGTTATGATAAACAGACTACCCCTTATTATGCAGCATCGCGTTTATGGGTTGATGGCATTATTGACCCGGTGGAAACGCGCAAGGTAATTTCCATGGGTATAGAAGCAGCCAACCAGTCGCCTATTAAAAAGGCGTTCAATGTTGGGATTATTCAGACATAGTTTAATATTTTTGTATATGAAGAAGATATATGTCCTGTTACTTTTTGTCCTGATTTCCTATTCTGGCTTCGGGCAAGTGAGAAAAGTATATTTCGACGCAAAAGACCGGGTAACCACCGATTCTACCCAGGCTGCCAGTTATGGTATTTATGGTTTTGTAAGCGGGGAAAATTTATGGGTGTTTAAAAAATATGACAGCGAGGGTTACATACTGACCACGGGTGCGTTTAAAGACAGTACCCTTCAAATTCCAGAAGGCAAGTTTGTATATTACGACTGGGTGGATCCCAACGAAGGTTTCCGCCAGTTGGAAGTGTATAGTAAGGGTAAGGAAAGGTATGTTACCATGTCAGGAAATTTCGCTCAGGGTAAACAAAATGGACAGTGGATCAGCTATTATGTAGATGGATCTGCAAAAAATGTGGTCAATTATGAAAATGGCATGTTAAATGGCGTTTTTAAATCGTTCGACCGGGATGGCGATCTTTTGGAAACCGGGCAGTTTCTAAATGGAAAGCGTGATGGAAAATGGGTATCCGACGGTGGCTTAAAAATTACTACCTATAAGGATGACCAGATTTTGTCGGTAGAAAAGAAAACAAAACGCCAGTTAAGAGAAGAACAAAAGAAAGCTAAGGATAAATTATAACGTAAAACTCACATTAATGTGAAGGATTACCGTTTTAAGCCATTATTCCTTAAATTTGCATTAACAAAAAGAAATAGAATATATGTCGCAAGTGACTCAAGAAATAGAACACGTTCAATGTTTGATCATCGGATCAGGACCTGCCGGATATACTGCGGCCATTTATGCTGCACGCGCTGATTTAAAGCCGGTTTTGTATACAGGTATGGTAGCTGGTGGCCAGCTTACACAAACTACTGAAGTGGATAACTTCCCTGGTTATCCACTTGGTGTAACAGGCCCGGAGATGATGGAAGACTTTAGAAAACAAGCAGAGCGTTTTGGAACCGATATCCGTTTTGGGTATGTAAGTTCTGTTGATTTTTCAAGTTTGCCGCATAAAGTAGTTATTGATGAAATTAAAACCATTACTGCTGATACTGTAATTATATCGACGGGGGCAACTGCTAAATGGTTGGGTTTACCTAGTGAAAGCCAATATAACGGGTTTGGCGTGTCGGCTTGTGCAGTTTGTGATGGTTTCTTTTTTAAAAACCAGGATGTAGCCATTGTTGGCGCTGGCGATACCGCTGCCGAGGAAGCAACTTATTTAGCTAAGTTGTGTAATAAAGTTTATATGCTGGTTCGTCGCGATGAATTCAGAGCTTCTAAAGCCATGGTTCACCGGGTATTAAACACACCAAATATAGAAGTGATTTATAATACCGAGGCCAAAGAGGTTTTAGGGAACGGTAAGAATGTAACCGGTCTGCGGATAGTAAATAATCAGACAGGTATAGAACAGGATTTACAGATAGAGGGTTTCTTCGTAGCTATTGGCCATAAACCGAATACAGAGATTTTTAAAGGTTGGCTGGAAATGGACGAGACAGGGTACTTAATTACTGTACCTGGAAGTACCAAAACTAATATAGAAGGTGTTTTTGCCTGCGGCGATGTACAGGATCATTATTATCGCCAGGCTGTAACTGCTGCCGGTTCAGGCTGTATGGCTGCTTTAGATGCAGAACGTTATCTGGCAGCTAAAGAGGATGTTTTAAGCTATTAATCGTAATAACGATTGGATAAAAAAGGGCGGATTCCTTATCGGGGATTCGCCCTTTATGTTTATCTTGGAGGCTTAAATCAACTTAACCAACCTATGAAAAAAATTTTATCCTGTATTTTATTTGCCACGATGGCCAGCCCTGTATTCGCACAACAGGACGTCAATATGGGTATTATCCCCGCACCATTATCAGTGCAGAAAAACAATGGCACCTTTGTGTTAGACAAAACGGTGGTAATTGTTGCAGCCCAGCCAGAAACCAGTAAAGCTGCCGATCTGCTTAATGCTTATATTGCTGCCCAGGGTGGTTTTGCCCTTCGTGAAGCTAAAAGTGTAACCAGTAAGCAGAAAGCGATTGTATTAACAACCGATGGTGCTGACCAATTACCTGCTGAAGGGTATAAAATCTCTGTAACGGCCAACAAAATTCAGGTAACCGGAAAGGGTGCAGGTCTTTTTTATGGTGTACAATCAGCTATGCAGATGATACCTGCTAAAACTGGAGAAAGCTTCAGCATTCAGGCTGCAGAAATTAACGATTACCCGAGGTTCAAATACCGTGGAATGCATTTAGATGTAGCTAGACATTATTTCCCGGTTTCCTTTATCAAAAAATTCGTCGACATGATGTCGCAGTATAAGCTTAATAATTTCCATTGGCACTTGACCGATGACCAGGGATGGAGAATTGAGATAAAAAAATATCCAAAACTGACTTCCGTTGGTGGGTCCCGAAATGGCACTATCATTGGCCGTTATCCTGGTGTAGCAAATGATAATCAAGAGTACAAAGGGTTTTACACACAAGATGAAGTAAAAGAGGTAGTTGCTTATGCCGCTACGAAGTACATTAATGTGATTCCGGAAATTGAAATGCCAGGTCATGCCTCGGCAGCTATTGCCGCTTACCCTGAGTTGAGTTGTTTTCCTGACCGCCCAACACCGATTGATGCTAAAACTCCTTGGGCCGGTTCAAGAAGCGGTAAACAGGTGCAGCAGACCTGGGGTGTTTTTCAGGATGTTTTTGTGCCCACTGAAAACACTTTTAAATTCTTAGAGAATGTTATGGACGAAGTGATCGCTTTGTTCCCCTCTAAATATATACACGTGGGTGGTGATGAATGTCCGAAAGACTACTGGAAGGAATCTGAATTTTGCCAGAAATTCATTAAAGATAATAACCTAAAAGATGAACACGGGTTGCAGAGTTACTTCATTCAGCGCATGGAAAAATATATTAATGCGAAAGGACGATCAATTATTGGATGGGATGAGATTTTAGAAGGAGGTCTAGCACCAAACGCAACTGTAATGTCATGGAGAGGTCTAGAAGGGGGTATAGCATCTGCGCAACAGAAACACGATGTGATTATGACGCCATCAACAAATGGACTATATCTGGATTATAACCAATCAAAATCACCAGATGAACCAACAAGTATAGGAGGTTATTCACCTATGAATAAGATTTACGAATATGATCCCGTTCCTGCGGTATTAACTGCTGAGGAACAAAAGTACATCATTGGTGTTCAGGCAAATTTATGGACAGAGTACATTAAAACTCCAGCAAAAGTAGAATACGATATTTTACCCAGAATGTATGCTCTGGCAGAAATTGCATGGACTCCGCTGAACCGCAAAGACATAAAAAACTTTACAGAAGAGCGTGTGCCGTTGCATCTGGCTCGTTTAGATAAAACCGATACTCACTTTTGGGTGCCTACACCTATTGGCCAGACGGACGGTGTGATAGATGGCGATCGTTTTACAATAGATTTGAAGACTCCTATGCCAGGTGCCCAGGTATATTACACCCTGGATGGTACCCGTCCTTCAGAATATGCCACGCTTTATTCGGCGCCATTGAAGTTCGAACTGGCTAAAGGAGATAAACGTGTATTGAGAACAATTGTCATTACACCTACAGGCAGACGTAGTGTGGTTACGGAGACGATATTTAACAATGGATCTGCAAGTGTAAAACCTGCGAAATAGATTGTTGCTATTTGCATTTGTATTGCAAAGTCAATTCCATTAAATTAGTGAGATAATAACAAACAATGAAATATTTAAAATTAAGACCGTTTTTCCTTACAGCTGCTGCGTTATTTTTGTTTGCATGTTCTTCAGATCAGCGTGATCAATCTGCAGGCACAACAACTACTGAGATTGTGGAAGAAAAACCGGGGCCTTTTCCTTTTTACAAAGAGGTTTCGGTTAAACCTGGATTCACTGTTGAAGTGCTGAGCTGGGGTAAAGGCGTCGACAGTTTGGGTGGATACCTGCTGCTGCTTTCTGATTCGGTTAAAAATGACTTCAAATCGCTAGCAAATGAAAGAGAAGGTATTATTACTGATGCATGGAATATGGATCTGGATAATGATGGTAACCCTGAAGTATATATTGAATTTCTCGTCAACAAAAACGAGCACGACCTTCATGTTTACGAGTATAACCGCAATAGCTTCCAGAAAATTTCCTTTCCGGGTCTGAGCAGCAGCATTAAAAAGAACTATGCTGGTGACGACAAATTCATCATCAAAAACGGTGATTTGTTTCGTTCTGTTCCAGTCGTGAACAGCAATGATACTACCCAGAAAGCTGGCGCCACTAAGATGTTGCAATACAAATTAAATGGAAATAGTTTTTCCGTTGAAGAAGTAAAAGAATAAACTAAGAATTGGGCGTTTGTTCTTTGAACTGCGCGCTAATTCTTTCAAATTTTTCAATTAAGAGCGCTATGCGCTCTTTTTCTTTTTTAATGACAATATTACGTAGGATAGTGGAGCAGAAAATGAACCAGGCTAATGACAACACCACCACCAATATTTGTTTCCAAAAGCTGAAGTAAGAAAGAATTTCAAAAAAGAACAGCGCACTTCCCACACACAAAGCTATCATATAGATCCAGAATAAGCGGTTGTATAAACTATAACGGCTAATTTGGTATGCCCTGAGTTTGTTAAGAAAATCGTGCGGGTTAGCCGTAAAATCAGTTTTTGATATTAGCTGATGCCCCCGGTATAAGATAAAGGTGTAAATGGCGATAGCTATAATTAAAATTGTGATGCCGACATGGGTTGTCCAGGAGTTAAAATCGAAAAACAACCACAAACAAGCCACTGCTACAAATGATAACCCCATGCCAATAATGTTTAACAAGGATTTATTGCGAATGTTGTTAACCTCTTTTTTCGCTTGCTGCAGCATTTCACCAGCGGAGATTTTTACCTCCACTGAATGGTTATGCCATATCGATTTTATATCTTCAAATTCTTGCATGTTGATTGTATAATTCTGTCAGTTTTTGTTTTATGCGGTGAATTTTTACCCGCAGGTTTCCTTCGCTAATACCTGATATTTCAGCGATTTCATGATAGGGAAGGTCATCAAGCACCATGGTGATGATTAAACGATCGTTCTCTTCGAGTTTTGCGATGGATTGATATAGTAGAGCCACCTGCTCGTTTTTCTCGGAATACTCTTCAGGTCTGCTTTCAATAATATTTTCGGTTAATTCTTCTTTAGCCTGTCGTTTTTCAGATCGTAAATAGGTTAAACAAGTGTTTACCGCTATCCGGTAAATCCAGGTAGAAATCAGAGATTTATTTCTGAATTTATCGAGGTTTTGCCAAACCTTAAGGAACGTTTCCTGTAACAAATCGTTTGCAGAATCTTTATCTCCCGTATATCCATAACATAAATGGAATATCTTTTTGGAGTTAGTATCGAATATCTGCTTGAATAACTGGTCTTTTTGTTCCACGTATAAGGCGTTATATAGCGTTAGAAGAATTTATCAGGGGTTTGTTACATCTAAAATGCGATTTTTATTCCTTTGTTAAACAATGTTTATTGATTAACTTAATTATTGTAGTTTTACAGTCTTATTAATTATTAAAGATAGATGTCTAAACAAAATAGGTTAACGTTCTTCATCTTTTTAGCGTTGATTTTAGGTGTAGGATTAGGGTATTACTTAAATGTGAAATCCTTGAGCACTTATAATGAAAACATAACGCAAGCTGAAAGTGCTGTAAAGAAAATTGATGGTCAGATTTTACAGGAAAAGGATTCAACAAGTACTACGTTCTTAAATTTAGTAGCTGAACGACAGGCTGCGTTAAAAATACGTGTAGATAATGAACAAATCAGAGAGAAAAAGCTGGAGCCACTCACTTTACTAAGTGATATTTTCCTTCGATTAATTAAGATGATTGTGGCTCCCCTGGTTTTTACCACTTTGGTTGTTGGGGTAGCTAAGGTAGGCGATATAAAAGCAGTTGGCAGAATCGGCGGAAAGACTATGCTTTGGTTTTTAAGCGCCTCGCTGTTATCGTTGGTATTGGGTTTAATCATGGTCAATATATTTAAACCGGGGGAAGCTATGAACTTACCTCTGCCTCCTGATAATGTGGATACAGGGATTAAGAAAGTAGCTTTGTCGATGAAAGACTTTATTTCGCATATCGTACCTAAAAGTATGACTGAAGCGATGGCTACCAATGAGATTCTCCAAATCGTTGTATTCTCTTTATTCTTTGGTGTAGCTACTGCTGCTATAGGTGAAAAGGGGCAGATTATTATTAAGTTTTTTGATGCGGTTGCCCATGTGATTCTGAAAGTAACAGGTTATGTGATGAACTTTGCACCCTTTGCGGTTTTTGGTGCTATGGCCGCCATAGTTGCTAAACAAGGATTAGGTGTTTTATCGACCTATGCGTTATTTATCGGAGAATTTTACACCGCTATGTTGTTGCTATGGGTCATCCTGATTTTTATTGGCTTTATTATCCTTAAAAAACGGGTGTTTAACTTGGTTAACAGGATGAAAGAGCCGGTATTGCTTGCTTTTAGCACGGCAAGTAGTGAAGCGGCATATCCAAAAACTATGCTTCAGCTGGAGCGTTTTGGATGTAAAGATAAAATTGTAAGTTTCGTATTACCTCTTGGATATTCTTTTAATCTAGACGGCTCAATGTTGTACATGACATTTGCGTCATTGTTTATAGCCCAATCTTATGGTATCCACCTGAGCTTTGAACAGCAGGTAACAATGTTATTGATCTTAATGTTAACCAGTAAAGGCATTGCAGGCGTTCCACGTGCATCTTTGGTGGTAATTGCAGGTACAATTGCTACCTTTGATATTCCGGAGGCTGGTTTAGCACTGCTGATTGGGATTGATCCTTTATTAGATATGGGACGATCGGCAACCAATGTGATAGGAAACAGTTTGGCTACTGCCGTAGTTAGTAAGTGGGAAGGTGAGCTTACCGGGCCTATAGATTAATCTCAATTAAAGTAAAAACAAAAAAGAATGAGTTCCAGAGGGAAGAAAATATTTTTAGCGCTGTCTATTATTGTGCCTTTTTTGATCTATTGTGTAATTTACTACATGCCTATGATCAAGAATGCGCCATTTAAATCAACAGAATTTGTATCGCTGCAATATAAGTGGGGTGTAGGGAAGGTGCTCGAAAATAGCTACGACTCAGCAACAGGTGATTACCAATACCTCAATGCGAAAGATTCATTGGTAAAAACAAATGTGAAACTCCGAAAAAATGACATCATTTTTTTACATAACAAAGCGAATGAACTAGGTCTGTGGAATTTTCCCGACGTAATTGCTAACCGGGGTGAGGACATCACTTCTGATAAAGTGTTACGCTATGAGTTACAGTTCAATTACAAGCGCAAGTCGAAGAAAGTGATTATCATGAGCGACTATCGGGAGATACCAAAGTTAATGAGTGCGGCTACACAAATGCGAACGTTTGTTGCGGATGCCATTAATGACGCAGAAGAAAGATATAGTAAGAATGACTAAATCATTTGAAATTAGAATAATTAATTCTATATTTGCACCTCAATAAAATAAACAATTTAAAATAATAATTATTTAACAATGTACGCAATAGTAAATATAGCAGGACAGCAATTCAAAGTTGCAAAAGACCAGCACCTTTTTGTACACCGTTTGCAAGGAGATGAAGGCGCTAGTATTGAATTTGACAATGTATTGTTGGTTGAA
>NZ_JAZQNU010000005.1:0-30305 GCF_045627485.1 Pedobacter sp.
GCGGTAGCAATCTTCCAAAGATTTTCTCTAAGTTCTGGCTTTCCTTTAAGCAATTCCAAACGTTTAAGCAAGCCAATTACCATGGGCATAGGTAAAGCCTTGGCGAAGGTTTGTGAACGCATATTGTATCGAAAGAAATTGGTTATTTGCTCAGTCGAGGCAACGAAGGCACCAATACCGGCCATTGCTTTAGCGAAAGTTCCGAAATAAATATCTACACCTTCAATACAACCTTGTGCTTCGTGTGTACCTGCTCCTGTTGCGCCCATGGTACCAAAACCATGTGCATCATCGATTAGCAACCTGAAATTAAAATCCTTTTTAAGGTCTACCAGTTCTTTTAATTTACCTTGTGCACCTGACATACCGAATACACCTTCGGTAATCAATAAAATACCACCACCACTTTGTTCTACAAGCTTTGAGGCGCGCTCAAGTTGCTTACGGGCACTTTCAATATCATTATGTTTATATACGAAACGTTTACCCATGTGAAGGCGTAACCCATCTATAATACAAGCATGACATTCGCCATCGTATACAATGACGTCATTACGGTCTACCAGGCAATCAATAATAGATACCATCCCTTGATAACCGTAATTCAATAAAAAAGCATCAGGCTTGCCGACAAAAGAAGCCAGTTCTTGCTCCAGTTGTTCATGGTATTTTGTATTACCAGACATCATCCTGGCTCCCATTGGGTAGGCCATGCCAAACTCTGCAGCACCGGCCTCATCTGCTTTTCGTACTTCAGGATGATTAGCTAATCCCAGGTAATTATTCAGACTCCATACCAAATGCTCTTTCCCACGGAAGTTCATGTGAGGTGCAATCTCACCTTCTAGTTTAGGGAAAGAAAAATAGCCATGCGACCATTTTTGATGCTGCCCAAGCGGGCCCATATGCGTTGCTATCTTTTCAAAAATATCCAATTTTATATGTTATTAAGTTAACTTATTTTGTGCAAATTTAAGGTTTTATGACTGATATCCAATAAGGAAGAATACCTGAAAAAAATTATAAAACCCAAATGTTCTAGTACGACAAAGCCTTAGCAAAAACTATTGCTAAGGCTTCTGTATAACATTATGACTGGTTAATCCACATTATCGTGTAGAAACGAATTATTTGGTCTGATTTCAGTTGTACCATCTTCATCGTTGCTTAAGGTAAATCTAGACACCTGCGATTCTGAAGAATGCTGAACCTGTTGTAACTGCATTTGTTTACGTTTGTATGCAGGTTCGTTTTCAAGTTCCTGTAAACCATTGGTGGTGCGCAGCTTCATACTAAGATCTTTTAGTCTTAAAATCCTCTCTTTAGACTTTTTAAGCTGATCTTCTATTGAATCATCATTTTTATCATCATCTAAACCGATTTCCTCCCGTTGTTCTGCTTTATGTTGATCGTTGCCTGGATTAAAATCTGTTTTAGGCGTATCAAAAACGTAGTCTGTTTCAGATAATTTAACTTCAAACTCAAAACCTTTCTCCTGTGGGGATTCAGTTTGCTCTTCATCTTCAATTAAACTATGACGAATGATGTTATTTTCAGCATCCTCGGCATGGCGTGATTTCTGACCGCTAGTCATGTCGGCAAAGAGATCTGGTTGCTTTTTACCATCCTTCGATTTCATCACCGGCACATTGGAATACACGTCTGTTTTAGATTGAATAAATGAATTTACCGCTTCAACAGGCTTTACTAATGGTGCTTCTTCTGGGGTTAATAGTGAAATTTTCTTTACGTTTTTCTTCTCGTGAACTCTTTGCTCCATCGTTTGGAAACCAGTAGCAATAATGGTAACAGATAATTTATCCTCCAAACTTTCGTCGATACAATTACCCCAAATCAAGTCTGCAGATAAACCCGCTTTGTCCTGAATATAATCAGTAATGATTGTTACCTCGTCCATAGTCACCTCACGTAAGCCGGAACTTATATTCAGTAAAATGTAACGGGCTCCTTCAATTTCATTGTCTTTTAATAATGGAGAGGCTAATGCACCCTCTACTGCATTCAAGGCCCTATCTTCGCCGTCACAGGCAAAACTTCCCATTATGCAGACGCCGCTATCCTTCATCACCGTGCGAACATCTTTAAAATCCACGTTGATGTAACCCGGCACTGTTATAATTTCAGCAATTCCTTTGGCCGCCGTAGTTAAGATGTCATCTGCTTGTGCAAATGCCGAACCCAGCGTTAGGTTTCCGAAAATCTCACGTAAACGGTCGTTAGAAATGACCAAATAAGAATCAACATATTTTTTTAACTCATCCAATCCATCTTCGGCTTGCATTTTACGGCGTTTACCCTCAAAGGAAAAAGGCGTAGTAATGATCGCTACGGTCAGAATGTCGAGTTCTTTAGCCGCTTGTGCAATGATCGGACTAGCACCGGTTCCGGTACCTCCGCCCATTCCTGCGGTGATGAACAACATTTTTGTTGTGCTACCCAACATCTGTTTGATGTCGTCTATATTTTCTATGGCAGAGTTTTTACCTACTTCGGGTATAGAGCCTGCACCCATTCCTTCGGTTAAACTTGCGCCCAATTGTACTTTATTAGGAATAGGACTGAACTCCAGTGCCTGGGCATCTGTATTACAAATAATAAAGTCCACCCCGGTAATTCCTTGACGGTACATATGGTTTACCGCATTACCTCCACCGCCACCAACACCAATTACCTTGATGATGGATGACTTATCTTTTAACATTTCGAACTGCATATCTTTATGAATCAGTTGTTTATAAATTCGCCTTAGCTGTTCATCTACTCAATGTAATATTAGCAATTTTCAACAGAAGTTTTCAACATTTGTTAAGAATGTGGAAAAATTGACTATTGTGAATAAATATTACGGTTTTATATAATCCTCGTCGCTTACGTTCATGTCGTCCTTGATAAAGTCCTTAGTTTTTGCCAGTAACTTATCAAACAATCCAGTACCGCTTCGTTTTGCTTTCTCTTTTGCTTCCTGTGGTTTTTCAACATAAACACCTGGTTGTTTCATCTCCTCCACCTGTTCTTCAGCTTTCTGGATACCTTTAATCAACAATCCAACACTAGTGGCATACATCGGGCTTTTTAAATCGTCGTATATTGTTTTTGGCATATCCTCAAATTTAGATAAATGCTCGTTTGGATACCCTACACGGCAGTCTAATCCAGTTACATACTCCACTAATTGGGCCAAATGTTTTAATAACGCTCCACCACCGGTAATTACTACGCCACCAATCAATTTCTTTTCATAACCTGAAGATTTAATTTCGTAATAAACATGCTCTATGATTTCTTCCATACGGGCCTGGATAACATAAGCTAAGTTTTTTACTGAAATCTCTTTAGGTTCTCTGCCTCTCAAGCCAGGAACACAAATTATTTCGTTTTCTTTATTCTCCTCGGCAAGTGCGGAACCGAATCTTGTTTTCAAAAGTTCAGCTTGATTTCTCATTACAGAACAGCCTTCTCGGATATCTTCCGTCACACTGTTACCTCCAAAAGGAATAACAGCCGTATGACGAATAATTCCTTCATGAAATATGGCAATATCTGTAGTACCACCACCGATATCAACTAAAGCGATTCCTGCTTCTTTCTCTTCCTCACTCAATACAGATTCTGAAGAAGCTAATGGCTCTAAAATAAGTTCTTGTGTAGTTAAACCGGCATTCGTGACGCATCTCATGATATTTTTGACAGCTGTAACCTGACCTGAAATGATGTGGAAATTTGCTTCTAAACGAACGCCTGCCATACCTATCGGGTCTTTAACTCCAGGTTCATTGTCTATAGTAAATTCTTGTGGTAACACGTGGATGATTTCTTCTCCTGGGGGCATAACCAGCTTGAACATATCATCGATTAATTTGTCTATATCCTTTTTACCAATTTCGTTGGTAAGTTCCCTGCGGGTGAGGATTCCACGGTGTTGCAAACTTTTAATATGCTGACCAGCGATACCCACATTTACGACACGGATTTCCACATTTGATTGTCCGCTGGCCACCTCCACAGCCTGGGTAATTCCTTGAACTGTTTTTTGAATATTGGAAACTACTCCACGGGTTACCCCGGCAGACTCCGCTTTTCCGATGCCTAAAACTTCAATCTTACCATGTGTCGTTCTGCGCCCCACGATGACACAGATTTTTGTAGTGCCGATATCCAGTCCAACTACGATTGGAGACTGGACGGTAGATTTTTCTTTGCCCATAACTGTATAATTGATATTGAGTATATTTTTAATGTCCTAATCTTTTTCTTTTGTATGCCGCGCAGAGGTATCCACTCCTTTATAGATATCTCCCGCACTTGATACAGGTACTGGAAGTGCTTCCATATATCCATAGACAAGTATGGAATCTGGCTTACTTCTTTCACAAACTATTTGGTTTGTATATTTAATGTTTATCGTTTTATAAGTATCCCATCCTACCTTCGGCAACGCCTTTTTGTAGAAAGTGAGTAAGTTATACATTTTAACCTCCAGAGAATCAGCATCTCCTAAAACTATTCGTTGGTTACCCACACGAGGAACTAATTCTATATCCAGCCGGTCGTTTACGTACATTTGTTCAATCTGTGCAGTCCACAATGTATCTGCATTGATAAAACTTGCCGTTTTATACAGATCTCTACCAATTTTGGTGCTTAAGGTGTCTAACCTTCCATTAAAAGGCTCCCTGATGCTACCATTAGCCACTAAAACATTTGCAGTAAAATTGGTAGAAATAGGCATCTTCAATCCTTTACTGTCAATATAATAATCCTGGTTACCCGCATTGATCACCCTTAAAATGGGTTCGCGCTGACTAATTTCAATCCTGATCTCCCCATCCATGTCAGCGTATATCTTGGCTTCTTCGATATAAGGATTAGAACGTATTTTATCCTCCAGCTCCTTTAGGTTAATATCCTTTAGGTTTTGGCCAACCAACTGCCCATGCTGAAGTTTCAACATGGCATCTACTTCTTCCCTTTCCACAAAATTATCGGCTCCGGGAATAAAGATTTTGATATTAGTACACTTGGTTGCCTGTTTCTTCACACTGATGAAACTCATGAGCACAACTACACCAACCAGGCTAAATAACCAGGCGGTAGTCTTCATCACAAATTTCCAGTTGATTCTTTTAAGCATGACCTAAAAGTTCTTTAAGCGGTTGTACCATGGTGTCTATATCTCCAGCGCCTACCGTCAATAACAGAGCAGGCCTTTTATGCTTTATATCTTCCAATGCGGCTTTCTTACTATATACGGCAGCATTTTTTAACGTTAGTTTTTCTAGTAAAAAATTTGAATCTATGCCTTCCAGAGGCAATTCTCTAGCAGGATAAATATCAAGCAAAAGCAATTCATCTACCGTACTGAGTACTTCTGCAAATCCTGCTGCAAAATCTCTTGTACGTGTATACAAATGAGGTTGAAATATTACCGTGAGTGTCTTATCTGGATACAGCTGACGGACCGCATCAAAACAAGCTTTTAGTTCTTCCGGATGATGAGCATAATCATCAATATAGATGTGTTCAGCCGTCCTAACTTGATATTCAAACCTTCTCTTTACCCCTTTAAAAGTTGCTACTGCATCTTTTATTTTCTCTGTAGAAATGCCGAGCTTTAAAGCTACTGCAATAGCAGCAACGGCATTTTCTATATTGTGCTTGCCGGGTAAAAGCAAACTCAGGTCTTTGATTTCAGTTTGCTTATCCTCATAATCGAAAACAAAATTTCCATCAAGTACCCTGATATTTTTAGCGTGATGTTGCGCATCGCTTTGCACACCATAATATACACAATTGTGTATAGGTAACCCTGCCTTAACAAACAAGGTGCCATCTGCTTTCAATTGTTTTGCAAAAAGCTGAAAAGTTTCATTTAATTGATCGGCATCACCATAAATATCCAAATGATCAGCATCCATGGAGGTGATTACCGAAATGGAAGGATGCAAGGTGAGGAAAGAACGATCATATTCATCAGCCTCAACCACCACCACCTGATTATCGCCCAAAATAAAGTTACTGTTATAGTTGCTTGCTATGCCACCAAGAAATGCTGTACAGCCATAACCGCTATGTGTGAGTAAGTGTGCAATAATAGACGAAGTAGTTGTCTTTCCGTGGGTTCCAGCTACCGCGATACAGAATTGACCTTTGCTGATAATACCTAATACCTCAGAACGTTTCTTTAAATTGAAATCCCCATTTTTGAAATAATTCAAGATAGAAGACTGATTAGGAATTGCGGGTGTGTAAACAACCAACAAATCTTCAGCTGGTATCTTAAATGGTTCAGGTATAGCGGAAACCTCGTCATCGTAAGTCACCATGATACCTTCGCTTTCCAAAGCAAGGGTTAAATTCGTCTGCGTTTTATCATAGCCAGAAACCAAACAACCACGTTTTACTAAATAACGGGCTAGCGCACTCATACCGATACCACCGATACCAATGAAAAAAACCTTTTTAATCGCTTCCAGTTCCATTATATTCTTGCCTTATCTGCTAAATTAAATACTTCCGTGGCGATGAGCTCATCCGCTTGCGGAAGCCCCATTCTACCAATGTTAAAAGAGAGCGTTTCACACCTAATTGTATCGTTCAATAGTTTTAACGCACTATCAATCAATGTATCTTCTGCCGAACGATCGGCGATCATTAACGCAGCATCGTTTTTTGCCAATGCCAGGGCGTTTTTAGTCTGATGGTCTTCGGCAACATTTGGTGAAGGCACCAGTATAACAGGTTTTTTAACCAAACAAAGTTCAGCAATGGTGCCAGCACCTGCACGGGAAATAATAACATCCGCAGCTGCATAAGCCAGATCCATGCGATGAAGGAATTCAAGTATACGTACGTTAGGATGAAAATCAACACCCAAGCGATCTATTATCCCTTGGTAATAATACTTTCCAGTTTGCCATATCACTTGCACATCCTGGGCAATAATGGCATCCAAATGTTTTTCAATACTCTTATTTAAAGTTCGCGCACCCAAACTTCCACCCGTAACTAAAATGGTTTTTTTTAACGGATCAAGCTTTAATAACTCAGAACCAGCAAAGTGTTTATTTTCCACCTCTACCACATCTTTCCTTACCGGATTTCCAGTCTTCAAGATACGGTCCGCTGGAAAAAATTGGTCCATGTTGTCGAAAGCGACACATATTTTCGATGCCTTTTTACCTAACCATTTATTGGTAATTCCGGCATAGGAATTTTGCTCCTGAATTAAATAGGGGATGTTTTTTATAGATGCAGCAAATAGCACCGGTCCGGAAGCATACCCTCCTACACCAACCACTACATCAGGCCTAAATTGACTGATTAGTGCGCTTGCCTTACTAACGCTTGAAAATAACTTATACGGTAAAGCCAGGTTTTTAATAAGAGATCCTCTTTGTATGCCGCTAATGTTTAAACCAACAATTTGATAACCAGCAGCAGGAACCTTTTCCATTTCCATTCTGCCTAAAGCGCCAACAAATAAAATTTCACAAGCCGGCTCCCTTCGCTTTAAAGCGTTAGCAATTGCAATAGCCGGGAATATATGTCCGCCTGTGCCGCCTCCGGAAATGATTACTCTTGTTGGTCTCATATTTATTCAATTATGCGTTTACAGGAATTTCTCCAATAATCACCTTTTTACTATTTTCTTCTACATCGCGGCTTACACTCAATATAATACCGAAAGCAATACTTGTAAAGATCATCGAGGTCCCCCCCATACTTACTAAAGGGAGAGGTACTCCGGTAACAGGCCCTAAGCCTACCGCTACAGCCATATTCGCAAAAGCCTGTATGGTTAAGCTAAAACTTAACCCCGCAGCCAACAGGGCGCCAAAAGCCTTAGGGCTTTGGGTTACAATCCTCACACATCGGTACAATAACACCAGGTACAATACTATAACCGTCAATGCCCCTATCAATCCATATTCTTCAACGATAATGGCGAAAATAAAATCAGAATAGGGATGTGGAAGAAAGTTACGCTGAATACTATTTCCCGGACCCTGACCAAATACGCCCCCAGATGCCAATGCAATCTTGGCCTGATCTGCCTGGTAAGTTTTATCGGAATGTTGCAATTCTGGATGCAGGTAAGAATTGATCCTTGATTTATAAGTATCGCGTCGCGGACCTAGAAAAAAAACAAACATCAATAACACAAAACCACCAGCACAAACAATAGCAATTTGCTTAATGCTAATCCTGCCTATGATTAACAAAAGAATACTCACGCCAAACAACATCAACGCGGTAGATAAATTAGCAAGGGCAATAAGAATAAAAACCACGAGCACAGAACCCATTATGGGCATAAAAGCACTCTTAACATCTTTAATATGTTCCTGTTTGCGAGTTAGCATCCTCGCCAAAAAAGTAATCAGTGCCAACTTAGCTAAATCAGAGGTCTGAAAGGTTAAACCTATAATTGGTATTTTAACCCAACGCGAAGCCTCATTTAAACTAGCGCCAAAAAGTAAGGTGTATAATAACAAAGGTATCGTCACAATCATGAGAACCTTTGAAATCCCCGCATAATATTTATAATCCAATAAATGGGAAATATAGATCATGCCTATCCCCATGATCACAAAAATGACATGTTTTGTTAGGAGTAATTTCTCCACAGCTTCCCCGTGTTTATATGCCAGCGTACCTGTTGCACTATAAACTGCAAGGATAGAAATTAAAGACAACAAAATGATGATCAACCAGATCCATCTGTCGCCTTTAGTTTTTTCCAGAAGTGAATTAATTGCTATCATAACTGGTTATAGTTCTTTTACTGCCATTTTAAATTGATTTCCCCGATCTTCATAATTTTTGAAAAGATCAAAACTTGCACATGCTGGTGACAATAAAACGGTATCTCCTTTTTTAGCCAGGTGATAGGCCACCTGCACTGCCTCATACGCTGAAAATGTGTTCACAATGAGGTCAACATCATTTTCGAAAGCTTCATGTATGGCCTTATTATTTTTTCCCAAGCATACAATTGCTTTCACCTTACTACGTACAAGATCTCTCAACATACTATAATCATTACCTTTATCAACACCTCCTAATATTAACACCACCGGGGTAGTCATGCTTTCTAAGGCATACCAGGTAGAATTGACATTTGTTGCTTTAGAATCGTTGATATACTCTACACCCGAGATTCTGGCCACATGTTCTAAACGGTGTTCAATATTGCGCATATCTCGCATGCTCTCCCTGATGGTCAAGTTGCGGATATCAAGAATCTTCGCTACAATTCCAGATGCCATGGAATTGTAGACATTATGCTTGCCTTGAAGTGCTAATTCTGTAATTGACATGGTAAATGGGTTTTCTGGGTTAATATTGATAAACAATTCCCCGCCTTTAAGGTACGCGCCATTCTTGATCTCTTGTTGGATAGAAAAAGGAACGGTTGTGGCTTCTATGTTGCATCTCGTTAATGCTTTTTTAGACTCTTCGTCATCAGCACAATAAATAAAATAATCACCAGCCTGCTGATTCTGAGTAATACGCATTTTTGATGCGGCATAATTCTCCATGCTGTAATCGTAACGATCCAAATGGTCGGGTGTAATATTTAACAAAACTGCGATATCTGCTTTAAAAGCATACATATCGTCGAGCATAAAACTTGAAATCTCTAAAACATACCAGTCGAAATTCTCAGTTGCAACCTGTGCAGCAAAGCTATGCCCAATGTTACCAGCCAAACCTACATTTATTCCTGCCTTTTTAAGTATGTGGTAGGTAAGCATGGTGGTGGTAGTTTTTCCATTAGAACCAGTAATACATATAGTTTTTGCCTGAGTATATCGTTTTGCAAATTCTATTTCGGAAATTACTGGGGTCCCTTGTGCTTTTAGCAACTTGATAATTGCAGCCGTTTCTGGTATGCCTGGACTCTTGATTACCTCTGTAGCGTTAAGAATGAGCGCTTGAGTATGTTGCTTTTCTTCATAAGGGATATTTAAGGAAATTAGCCTTTCCTTGTATGTAGGCACTATTAAGCCAAAATCAGATACAAAAACGTCATAGCCCTGCTTTTGCGCAAGCATAGCTGCCCCCACTCCACTTTCTCCTGCTCCTAATATGACAATGCGTTTCTCCATTATCTAACTTTTAAAGTGATTATGGTAATTATCGCTAGCAATATGCTAACGATCCAAAAACGAGTAACGATTTTAGCTTCATGATAACCTTTTTTCTGGTAGTGGTGATGTAATGGTGACATCAGAAAAACCCGACGCCCCTCACCAAATCTTCTTTTTGTATATTTAAAGTAACTTACCTGTATCATCACAGATAATATTTCGATTAAGAATACACCACATAGAATTGGAATTAACCATTCCTTACGAATCATAATAGCAAAAACTGCAATAATACCACCTATTGCTAAACTGCCCGTATCTCCCATAAATACTTGCGCTGGATACGAATTATACCATAAAAAGCCCACACAAGCTCCCACAAAAGCACCTGCAAAGATCATTAGCTCCCCAGAGTTTGGGATGTACATAATATTGAGGTAATCGGCTATAACTGTGTTACCAGATACATAGGCGAGTATTCCGAGTGTAATCCCAATTATTGCCGAGGTACCGGTAGCCAAACCGTCAATTCCGTCCGTAAGGTTAGCGCCGTTCGATACACCCGTAACAATGACAACACAACATAAAAGAAATACTGCCAGCGCATACTTTTCATAACCTGGGCCCAAAAATTTCAATACCTTGGCATAATCAAATTCATTTTTTTTATAAAAGGGGACCGTTGTTTTTGTTGACTTTACATCTTGTGTGTAGTAATAGTTACCGCCTTTTTCTCTAAGTACGATCGGTGCATTAGCAGCGGGCTTATCGTTCTCACTTACTGTTTGACGTACCACAATATTTGGATTAAAATACATGGTATAGCCGATAATCAGACCAAGACCGACCTGGCCTACTACTTTAAACTTACCAGCAAGTCCTTCTTTATTTTTTTTGAATACTTTAATATAATCATCTAAAAATCCTACGGCCCCCATCCAAACAGTGGTTATTATCATAAGAACCACATACACATTAGTTAGGTTAGCCAGTAAAAGTGTCGGCACCAAGATCCCAAGCAAGATAATCAGCCCGCCCATGGTTGGTGTACCTTGTTTTTGCATCTGGCCTTCCAAACCTAAGTTTCTTACAGATTCCCCCACTTGTTTCATTTGCAGGAAATTGATTAATCTTCTACCGTAAACGGTAGTAATTACCAGGGAAATTATAATAGCAAGGGAAGTCCGGAAAGTAATGTACTGAAACAATCTTAAACCTGGTATGTCGTAATTCTGACGTAAGTACTCGAATAGGTGATATAACATTAGCTGATTAAGTTTAATTGTTCTGTAAGTACTTCCTTATCGTCAAAATGATAGCGAACTCCGTTTATCTCCTGATATTTTTCATGACCTTTCCCGGCCAATAAAATGATATCGCCTGGTTTAGCCAAGTGACATGCTGTTTTAATTGCCTCTTTACGGTCCACAATAGTTAGTGTTTTACGCCTGTTGGTTGGAGAGACACCTGCTTCCATTTCCTGAACAATAGCTTGTGGATCTTCTGTTCTCGGATTGTCAGAAGTAAGGATGACTTTATCACTCCAATCGCAAGCTACCTGAGCCATAATTGGACGTTTGGTTTTATCCCTGTCTCCACCGCAACCGATAATGGTAATCACTTGTTCTGTACCTTTCCTAATGTCCTGTATGGTACTTAACACGTTCTGTACTGCATCAGGAGTATGGGCATAATCAACTATACCAATTATATTCTGCTTGTTACTCACGTAATCAAACCTACCTTCTGCCCCCGTAAGGCTACTCAACAGCGTCAACACATTAAGTTTATCCTCGCCTAAAAGCATAGCTGTGCCATACACCGCTAATAGATTATAGGCGTTAAAAGAACCAACTAACTTAAAAAATACATCTACCTCGTCTATTTCAAGATTTAAACCACTAAAGCGGTTTTCAATTATGCGGGCCTTGAAATCCGCCATTTGCTTTAAAGCATAAGTTTTCTTAGAAGCTTTGGTATTCTGAAGCATAACTGCCCCATTTTTATCATCAGCATTCACCAAGGCAAATGCAGTTTTCGGTAAGCCATCGAAAAATGCTTTTTTGGCTTTTAGGTAGTTGTCAAACGTTTTGTGAAAATCGAGGTGATCGTGGGAAAGATTTGAAAACACACCGCCAGCAAACTGTAATCCTTCGATGCGATGTTGTGAAACAGCATGAGAACTTACCTCCATAAAACAATACACACAACCGGTATCGACCATCTTGCTTAACAATTCGTTTAAAGCAATTGGATTAGGTGTCGTATGAGTTGCAGGTATGATGGTATCATTAATCTGATTCTGTACGGTAGAGATCAACCCAACCTTGTAACCCAATTCTCTATATAATTTAAATAACAATGTGCCAATTGTAGTTTTCCCGTTAGTACCAGTAATTCCGACTAACTGAATCTTAGCAGATGGATTCCCATAAAAATTAGCTGCCATCTTACCGAGAGCAATATGGCTATCCAAAACTTCAACATAGGTTACATTATCCTGAAATTTTTCAGGCATCACTTCACAGACAACTACGGTAGCACCTGCTTCTATTGTTTGATCGATGTAAATATGCCCATCAGACTGGCTCCCTTTTATTGCGAAAAATATGGAGTCGGCGATGACATGCCTAGAGTCAAAACTCAGCGCATGAATATCCCTGTTGGTATTACCAACAAGGTTTACTATTGATACGCCATATAATATTTCTTGCAACTGCATCTCTTTATTTTAATTCAATTTGAACGGCCAGGCCTTTTCCTATTTTACTTCCTGCAGGTATAGATTGACTAACTACTTTGCCACTCCCTTTAACCCTGGCCTTTAAACCCGCGTTTCCAACCAGGTATAACGCATCCTTAAGTCCCATACCATAAACATTTGGCATCTGGCCTTTCACATCCTTGTATTCCTGATAAACTAATCCATTACTGGTATCTATGCTATTGAAATAGGGAGATTTGGCCGCATATAGCGCTTTGATACCTAATGATTGATAAACTTTCTTAATATCAGTTGACCGACCTGCTTTTGCTGCCGGATATACCGTATGACCAACCAAACGTTCCGTAACTTCATTATACATCTGCATATCGCTGGCATATATCCTATCGGCAATTTCACGAAATGGTGGACCAGCAACCAATGCTGCATAATACAGTCCTTTTGGATCATTGATTGTAACCATTAAAGAATATTTTGGCTTATCGGCAGGGAAATAACCACAAAAAGATGATTGATATTGTTTTTTAGCACGATATCCCCTGTTCGCATCGGCCACTTGAGCGGTACCGGTTTTACCAGCGATACGGTAATGCGGGGAGGCAAGGCTTTTGCCTGTGCCATTTAAGAATACACCTTCCAGTAATGCCTGTGCTTTACGTATAGTTTCCTTGGACGCAATTTGTTCATTGATAACCCTGGCCTGAAATTGCTCAATTGGATTTCCAAGCCTTCTCACTTCTTTCACAAAAATGGGAGCCACATACTTCCCATCATTAGCTACGGCATTATAAAAAGACAATAACTTTAATGGCGTAAGCTGCATTTCATATCCATACGCCATTTGTGGCAGGGTCATGTTTTTGTTCCAGCTCTTATTCTTTGGATTTTTAACCACCGGCTGTGCCTCACCCGGAATCTGAAGATCTAATTTTTCGTTTAAATGCCAATTATACAAGTGGTCGGTGAACTCAGACTGGTTCTCTCTGTAATGCTCATTTACCATTTGTGCTATTGCCGCATTTGATGATTCTTCAAAAGCTCTTTTCACGGTAACAACACCAATACTCCCGTGAGAATCACGAATGGTATGTCCAGGAATCTTGTAATTTCCTGTTCCGATTAAGGTATTGGTATCAACCTTTTTATCTTCCAACAACGCCATGTAGGAAGCGAGTTTAAACGTAGACCCAGGGTCTTGATTACCCGCAATTGCATAATTGAAAAGCTCTTTATAAACACCCTTCGATACCCGCGTATAATTAGCCACCGCTCTGATTTCTCCCGTAGCTACCTCCATTAAGATAACGGAACCATGATGCGCATCGCTCGCAATCAATTGTTTTTCCAGGGCATTTTGCGCAAGATCCTGCATGTTAATATCAATTGTCGATATGATATCTGCACCGTCTTTAGGCGCAATCTCAGCCTCTTCATTTACTGGCATCCAAACGCCTCCTGAAATCCGCTGCACAAGCCTTTTCCCGCTTTCTCCATTAATATACTCACTGTAAGCACCTTCCAGTCCAACAGCATTTGAAACGTTTTTATTCTTGTAACCGATTGTCCGGGCGGCTAGGGCCTGAAAAGGTAATATTCTTTTATTCTGCTGAATAGCGATTAAGCCTCCTGTATATTTACCAACATTAAACAGAGGAAAGGTACGTACCTTTTTAAGGTCCTGGTAATTAACCTTTCTTTTAAGCAATAAATAACGTGAGCTGTCTCTGCGTGCTATACGCAACATCCTGGCGTATTCTTTCGGTGTTTTATCTTTAAAAAAACCGGATAAATGTTGAGCCAACGAATCTACCTTACTATAAAATACGTCATCATCCTGAATTCCACCAGCAAAAGCATCCATGCGCAATTCATATTCCGGAACTGAAGTAGCCAACAAACTTCCATCATTTGAATAAATGTTGCCCCGTGCAGCTTCTACATTAATGTACTTTGTAGAGAGACTATCGGCCATGGCACGCCATTTCGGTCCCTCTACAAATTGCACATCGCATAGTCTGACCAATACTGCCACGGCAAACAGCACAATCAGTCCAAAAGACAGATAAACACGCAATAAGATATTCGCCCTAATGTTCATCGTTACCTACTATTAGTTTTTTTGGAGGCACAGTTAATACTTTTATACCTAAGGTATCTACCTTTTTCGCCACCTCAGTAAGCTTACTTTTAAACATGAGGTCCGCTTTCAAAGATTTATACTCCCAACTTAATTCTTTTACTTCTTTACTTAATTTGTCGATATCCCTAATGTTTTTCACTGCCATATGACTATTGGCAATGTAAAGCATACATAAAAAGGATATAAACAACAAAAACGGCAACATCTCTGTCGCAGCTTCCTTGGTGACAACACCCTCTGTTAATAGTTTTTTAAAAAAGGCCGCAGTAGACTGCCCTGACTTTTTTACCTTTCCTTCTTTAACTTTTAACGCTAGTTCTTCATCCTCATTTAATTCTTTACCGCTATTTTTTAAAAATCGGTTACTCATAATTTTTCCCCAATTCTTAGCTTAGCACTACGTGCACGGCTGTTCTTTACCAACTCATCATCGTCAGCCACAATAGCCTTTCTCGTAATTACTGTGAAAGGCTTCTGTTGATTGCCGAAAAAATCTTTTTCTACCTCACCTCTGAATTTACCTTTCGCCAGGAAATTCTTTACCGGACGATCTTCCAGAGAATGGTACGACATTACCACCAATCGACCACCGGGTTTAAGCACCTCAGCCGTTTGCTCTAGAAAGCTTTCCAGCACTTTTATCTCACCATTAACTTCTATACGCAAGGCTTGAAATACTTGCGCCATGTATTTATTCTCTTTTCCTTTTGGTATATGTGCTGCGATTGCTTTTTTAAAATCAGCAAGCGTTAATATTGGAGCAGCCATTCTAGCTGTGGCTATTGCACGTGCTAAAGACTTCGCATTCTTTACCTCACCATAAATACCGAAGATCTTGTGAAGGTCTTCCTCGGCATACTTATTCAATACATCAGCAGCAGTAAGTTCACCCTGTTGATCCATACGCATATCAAGAGAAGATTCAAAACGCGTAGAAAACCCCCTTTCAGGTTCATTGAACTGGTGCGAAGAGACACCCAGGTCTGCAAGTATACCGTCTACCTTTTTGAAACCCAACAAACGAAGGTTATTCCTTAAAAACGCAAAATTTTGATCTACGAACAGAAAACGAGGATCAGCAATTTTATTTCTTTGTGCATCTGGATCTTGATCAAATGCGATTAAAACACCGTCTTTGTTAAGTCTTTTTAATATTTCTTTCGAGTGTCCACCACCGCCAAATGTAACATCTACGTATACTCCATCTGGCTTAATGTTTAAACCTTCAATACATGCATGAAGCAATACTGGCACATGGTAATTATTTTCCATCATCCCTCCTTTTCAAATTTCCCATCACTTCCTCCGCCAAACTGGAAAAATTTGCCGGCTCCTGGTCGAACAATGCTTCATAAGCAGCTTTTGACCATACTTCTATTTTATCAAACTGGCAAGCCAGTACAATTTCAGTGTTTATAGATATCCCAACCGACTCCAACAAGGACTTGGGCAAATTAACACGGCCTGTTGCATCCAACGTTAACTCAGTTGCTCCCCTGGTGAAGTAGCGAATAAACTCTCTGGTTTTCTGTTCATAAGCATTCAACTTGCTTAAATCTTCAACAATACCCCGCCATACTTTTTTAGGATAAATGACCAGGTGTTTTTCAAAACCTCTATTGATCACTAGACCTTCCTGCTCCACATTAGGCAATTGTTTTTTTAGACTCGAAGGAACCATTAAGCGGCCTTTCGCATCTAACTTACAATCAAATTCTCCTAATAGTTGGTCCATTCTAATATGTACACTTTTTATGTAGTGTAAAAATAGGCACTTCTACCACTTTTTACCACATCTTACCACAAAAAGTTTTCAACATATTTCATTTACTTTAATAAATTCCATTTAAAGGCTTAAATGAGGTTTAGAGGAACAATAACGGCACCCAGTAATCTGGGTGCCGTCGTGTATTTTTTTCTTTAAAAGTTATTTTTTAACTCAAACTATTAAGAATTAATCGCCTTTACGCCAGGTAATTCCTTTCCTTCCATGTATTCAAGCAGTGCTCCTCCTCCAGTCGACACATAACTCACTTTATCTTCTAACTTGAATTTGGCAATTGCGGCAGCAGAATCACCACCACCTATTAAAGAAAAAGCATCATTTTCCTGTGTAGCAACAACCACTGCATCAGCAATTGCACGGGTGCCATAAGCGAAGTTTTCCATTTCAAAAACACCCATTGGTCCGTTCCATAACAAGGTTTTAGATTTTCCGATAACCTCAGTAAATAAAGCAATGGTTTTAGGACCAATATCCAATCCCATCCATCCCTCAGGTATTTCTCCTGTGTTCACCTCTTGTTTAGCTGCATTGTTATCAAATTTGTCTGCAATCACGGTATCAAGTGGTAAGATGATTTTCACGCCCTTAACTTTAGCTTTTTCCAATAATTCAAGGCAAAGTGGCATCCGGTCTTCTTCTAACAATGAGGTACCAATTTCACCACCCTGTGCTTTAGCAAAAGTATAAGCCATACCGCCACCAATTATCAAATTATCAACTTTATCTAATAAACTTTCAATCAAAAGAATTTTATCAGAAACCTTTGCCCCACCCATTATAGCTGTAAAGGGCTTTTCTGCGTGGTGATTCACTTTCTCTGCATTTTTCAACTCTTCAGCCATTAAATAACCAAAGTATTTGGCATGAGGAAAGAATTCAGCAACAATTGCGGTAGACGCATGAGCGCGGTGAGCAGTACCAAAAGCATCATTTACATAGACGTCACCTAGTTCAGCTAATTTACTTGCAAAAACTTTATCCCCCTTTTCCTCTTCTGGATGAAAGCGTAAATTCTCTAATAACAACACCTGACCGGGAACAAGATTACGGGCCTTTTCAATAGCGTCTGGGCCAATACAATCATCAGCAAACTTTACTTCCAGGTCAAGCATTCTAGATAAATCACCAACAATATGCTTTAAGGAATATTTATCTTCAGGTCCACCTTTTGGTCTTCCTAAATGAGACATCAAAATAACAGCGCCACCATCGTTAAGAATCTTATTTATAGTGGGTAATGCTGCACGCATGCGCTTATCATCTGTAATATTAAAGTCTTTATCTAAAGGCACATTGAAATCCACTCTTACAAGTGCTTTTTTATCATTAAAGTTGCATTGATCTATTGTATTCATAATCTTGTTTAAGTTGTATAAAATCAAATATAAGAACCATCATAGCTATTAACTCATGAATTGCGAAAAATTTAGCTGTTCTGGACTTCAATTTTTTTAATTAAATCAACCAGTCTAGCCGAATAACCCGCTTCATTATCGTACCAGCCAACCACTTTTACCAGGTCGCCTACTATTGAAGTGAGTAGCGAATCAAAAATACAAGAATGAGGATTATCTATAATATCAACAGACACAATAGGATCTGCTGTATATTCCAACACAGTGTTCATTTCATGCTCAGACGCATATTTAAACACTTGATTAATTTCCTGGATAGAGGCGGGTTTCTTTAAGATACAGGTAAAATCAGTCAATGACCCATTTAACACAGGCACACGGATGCCGGCACCACCAAGTTTCCCAGTTAAATGTGGAAATGCATTAGTAATAGCTTTAGCCGCACCTGTAGTTGTAGGAATAATGGACGCAGAAGCTGCTCTTGCTCTACGGAGATCTTTATGAGGAGCATCGTGTAAACTTTGGTCACCTGTCATAGAATGTACCGTGGTGATATAACCATCTGCAATCCCCCAGTTGTCATCCAATAACTTTACCATTGGTGCAACATTATTGGTAGTACAAGATGCATTTGATAAGATGGGTGCAGATAAATCCACGAGACCATCATTTACACCCAAAATAACCATGGGTATATCCTTATCTAAAGCAGGTGCTGAAATGATAACTTGCTTTGCACCAGCTAACAAATGTAATGATGCTTTATCTTTGCTCGTGTGTTTGCCAGTGGCTTCAAGTACGATATCAATATCTAATTCGCTCCAGGGCAAATCCTCTGCCCGAGGGTTAGCATAAGTTAGAATCCTTCTGCCGTTGATTACAATGGTATTGCCTTCTATATTCACCTCTCCACTAAATCCTCCATGAACAGTGTCATATTTAAACAGATGCGCCAGAGTCTTTGCATCAGCAAGGTCATTAATGGCAACGATCTCGAGATTCTCTTTTAATGCGCGACGTAAAAACATACGTCCAATCCTACCGAAACCATTAATAGCTATTTTCATATTCATCAGGCGGCAAAAATACCGATAATCTAAATAGATATCAGATATTTCTGTTTATTCTAATCCTGAATGCTTCTATGTGCAGTTTATGTTCAAGCATTCTGTTTGTTAATCCCGCTGTTAAAAATAAAATAAGCATTTGCAACGATTCACTTAGCCCTTGAAATGAAAAGGTTATCAGCACCATAACTATCGTGTAGGCGTTCACTGCAAGAACAATTTGTCCATCACTCCAACCCAATAACCTAAGTCGGTGATGAATATGGTTTTGATCTCTTTTGAAAGGTGACTGTCGTTTTAACAAGCGTAGGATAACCACTCTGCAAGCGTCGTATAGCGGCACTATAAACAAGGCCAGTACATACACATTATTCAGATGGATAAATCCTGATATTTCTCTTTCTAAGGCTAAAAGCCTAAAAGAAAAAATCACGGCCATAAAACCAGTTATCATGGATCCAGAATCACCCAAATAGATTGTTGCTGGAGAAATGTTGAAGAATAAGAAACCAGTTAGTGCACTGCAAAATATAAATGCTGCCGCTGCGTATTGATAATCACCATAAATAACTAAACCAATGGCAATTAACGCAATCACAATAATTCCCTGCACAGCGGCTAAACCATCTATTCCATCAATCAGGTTAAAGGCATTTATCATGAAAATTATAAATATCATGGATAAAAGATGACAGCCGACCGAGTTCCATAAGGAGAAATCAATCAGATTATTGAATGGAACAACTCCCCAATAGAAAGTTGCAAGGAAGGCAACAAGGACTTGAAAAGATAATTTTAGGAGTGCAGTTAGGTTAAAAAGATCATCATAAAGACCCACAAGGAAAAGTAAAATTAACGGAATTAAAGTTAAATAGGCGTGGTAGGCACCACGCAGAGAAATAAGCATGCAAATAGAGATAAAAAAGCTGAGGAAAACAGCAATACCGCCCAACCTGGATGTGGTAACACCACTCCCTACGACATTCCTATCAAAAACATGGTACTTAAACGATAATTTTATAATCAATGGCACAAAGGTTATGGCCATTAAAAATGAAAGAGCGGAGCAGATGTAGTAATGCATCAGATAAATTGTTTTAATTTTCTTATTTTTTTTCCAGCCAGTGCCACAAAAGGTTGAGAAACCTGATTAAATACCAATACTTTATAATCTGCAATGACAGCCATCCATAATTGTTTCACGCCACGGTTACTTACGCCCCCTGATCGCATCCTTACAATTAAGCGGTCTAAGAACACACTCCGAATTCCTTTTTTAGAAAACAGCCTAATAATCATATCATAATCGGCTGATAAACCAAAATTCCTTGCGTATAAACCGTGAGAATGAAATACTTCTTTCCTTAAATATAAAGTTGGGTGTGGAGGCATCCATCCGTATTTTATAGACGATGGAAGAAAAGAATTGGATCGCCAATTTCTTATCACTACATTAATATTATGACGTGCTGTATATACCAGATTTCCATATATCGCATCACAAGCTGAATAACTGAAACAGCCTATGATACACGAAATCACATAGGGATCAGCTAATATATCATCTGCATTCAGCACCCCAACAATATCTCCTGTGGCTAACTGGATTCCACGGTTTAACGCACTGTAATACCCTTCATCTTTCTCTGAAATGAAAATCGATATACCTTCTAGGTATTGTGAAATTATCTCTATTGTTCCGTCACTTGATCCACCATCGATTACAATATACTCGATATCTGCTTCCTGCTGCTGTAATACAGACTGTATACACCCGGCAATAAACTCTGCGCAATTTAACACAACAGTAACAATGCTAACTTTCATAATTATACAATCAATTCACCCTAACTTAATTCAAATTAATTGTATACAAAAAATATTATTTTAAATTATTATTTATAATAATAATCGAATTACATTAGAAACATGGATCGTGACATTAATTATTTAAGTTATTATAAAATAATAACCGACAAATGGTATTATATATTAACAGCGGTAGCACTATCTGCTATAGGTGCTTTTGTATTTCTAAAAATGGCTATCCCAGATTACCACTCAGATGCATCGATCAAAGTAGACGATAATAAATCCGAATTATCTGAATTGATCAGTATCCGAAACATCTATGACAGAAGCAGTAAATCTGAATCTGAAAAATCAATCCTTTACTCACGGAATGTTTTAACAAAAGCAATAGCAGCATTACATTACCCAGTGGAATTCTATACGGCAGGGGACTACTACAGGATTACATCTATTTATCCCCAAAAACCAGTCGACATTTACATCCTTCGAATTCCAAAAGGAAAAATTAGAAATACACTTTTTCAGATTGAGGGAATTAATCAGAAGGAATACAAGTTGAGTTACACACTGAACGATAGCAGGATAATCGGGCGACATACTTATGGGAAAAAGCTAAACTTAAATGGGTTTACTTTTATTGTTAATGCTATTACATCGCGGCATGATAAAGCTTATTATTTCAAAATTAATGACCTAAACAATACGTTGGCCCAGGTAACACAATCTTTAATCATTGATGACAACCAAAACACGAATATCCTAAACCTCCATTATACGGATCCCAATCCCTATTTCGCGAGAGATATTTTGAATGCCATTTTGAAAGAATACCAGGCCTACGATAAATTGCAACGCTCAGTTTCCATTAGCCAGACATCATACTATATCGATACATTGCTTAAGAACATGGCGCTAGTTTTACAAAAATCGGCTGAGCGCATGCAGCAGTTTAAAACAGCCAATCAAATGTTAAACATGTCGTCTAGTGGCGAGACCTTACTCCAAAGGCTCAGTGCTTTAGAAGCAGAGTTACAACGTCTTGAAATTCAAAGCCTGTTGACAATGGAGCTTCAAAACAACCTCAAAAGTAACCAAGAACTGAATAACCCCAACTTTAATTTGCAAGGCGTGGAAGACCCTCAGTTAACCGGACTAATTCAGAAATACAATTTCTTACTTGATCAAAGAACAAAAGACCTTACAGGAGCTCCGGCACAGTCGGAAGTCATATTTCAGATAGACAACGAGCTTCTGTCAATTAAAAACGCTATGATCAATAATATTAACAGCCAGCACATTAAAAACAAAAAAATTCATAGCCATCTCAGTGGACAAATCACCACGATCAGAAAAAGTATAGAAACCATTCCAGCGTTAGAAAGCACTTTCATCAACTTGCAGTCTGACTATGACGTCAATCAAAAAGTATATAATTACCTATCTGAGAAAAAGCTTGAAGCTCATATTTCGACTGCATCCGTTACCTCAGGGGCACAGATCATTGATCAGGCTATATTAGGCGTTAAACCCATCTATCCGATAACAGCAAGTATTTATAAAGATTTTACAATTGCAGGTTTTATTCTGGGAATCGTATTCATTTTCGCAATGCGAAAATTAAATCCCTTTTTATATGAAATAGAGAGTATTGAACACAATTCTGATATACCTATCATTGGATCTATCAGAAACCATATTGGAATACAAGATAACAATAGAATAATTTCTATAGAAAGCCCGGCTTCTCTGTTCTCTGAATCCATAAGAGCCATGCGGGCAAACCTTGATTATCTCGTAGACGGAAAACATAGCCAGGTGATTTGTATTACCTCAGAAATTGCTGGAGAAGGCAAATCATTTACTTCCTTAAATCTGGCTGGGACACTCTGTTTAATTAATAAGAAAGTACTCATTATTGCTACAGATTTAAGGAAATCACAACTCCATAAAACTTTCCAGATGAGCAAAGACAAAGGTTTAAGTAGCTATCTAGAAGGTAAGTTATCTTTAGAGGCCCTTTGCGCCACTACTAAGTACAACAACCTCGATTTTATACCTGCAGGCCCTGTTCCAAATCACCCGGCCGAACTTCTTCATTCGGATCACATGAGCCATCTTTTAGATACCCTGAAAAAGAAGTATGATTTTATTATTCTCGACTCAGCACCAGTAGGCTTAGTTTCAGACAGTATTCCGCTAATGAGAATGGCGGACATCAATTTTTTTGTACTGCGTTATGGAAAATCCCGATTAAGTGCTGCCACCTTACCTGATCGCCTGGCTAAAGATTTTAATTTACGCCACATGGCAATTGTACTGAATGCTTTTAAAGAGGATCAGCAGCCAAAAAGATATTATAACCTCTCATCAAATAAACAGGTTTATGATCGCTATTACAAATTGATTAACCACTCCTCATGATACAAAGTTCAACAAAGGTTCTCTTTCTAACATTAACTATGTTTGGTGATACCGGAGGCATACAAAAGGTGTGCAGAACCTTAAGTATGTCGTTAAGTAAACTCTGTCCCCCACCCGCCCACTTTCAAGTATTTTCGTTAGGTGATCATCCTTCTCACCTGGACGCTCGATATCTGGCTATTAACACCTTTAAAGGATTCAGTTACCAACGATTAAGATTTTGTATTCATTCCATTAGACAGTCTATAAGAGCGAAAGTCGTCATACTTAGCCACATTAACCTGCTGCCCATTGCTTGGCTTATAAAGTTAATTAATCCTAAGACTCAAATTATTGTCTTGGCTCATGGAATTGAAGTATGGAGGCCAGTTTCATGGTGGAAAATTGCTTTCCTAAAAAAGCACTGCCAACTGTGGTCAGTAAGTCACTTTACAGCTAATAAAATTCGGGAGCAACATGGATTACATGGCAAAAATGTTTATGTGTTACCCAACTGCCTTGATCCATTTTTCGAACCACCCCATATTTTTAGAAGGCCCTCTTTTCTTTTAGAACGGTACAACATAAAAAGTGAAAGCCTTATTTTATTAAGCATTTGCCGTTTGACAGTTCATGAACAGGATAAAGGTTATGACCAGGTATTAAATGCCATGCCTTCACTCTTACAAGCAAATCCCAACATCTGTTACCTGCTGGCCGGGAAAGCTGATACAATAGAAATGGCACGTTTGAAAGATTTAATTATAGCTAAAAAACTACAAGAACATGTGCTTTTAGTTGGATACATTGACGACGAAGAACTTAGCAGTCACTATTTACTTGCCGATATCTTTATTCTTGTTAGTAAGAAAGAGGGCTTTGGATTAGTGTTTCTGGAAGCTGCTGCATGTGGATGTAAAATCATTTGTGGAAATGTTGATGGAAGTTCCGAAGCTGTATTAAATGGGCGAATCGGAACCCAGGTTGAGCCAAATAGCAACCGCCAACTCGTTCATGCCATACTAGCTACATTACAAAAAGAGCATGACGATGTGAGGGCAAAATACTTACAAAAAACATGTATGGAACACTTCAGTTTTCCATCATACCATGATAAGGTTAAACAACTACTCACTCCATTTATAAACAAAATATGAAACTAGCTTTGGTAACCACCCATCCTGTTCAATACTATGCGCCAGTTTTTCAGTTATTGGCGAAAGAAGTTGAATTGAAAGTATTTTACACAGCGAAAAAGCGGCAATTCTTTGACCCCGGTTTCCGACAGGAAATTATCTGGGATATTCCTTTATTGGAAGGTTATGACTATACTTTTAACGGACAAAAATCTGTAATTGAAAACCTAATTGAGTTCAACCCACATTATATATTGATTTATGGCTGGGCTTCCAGTTCACACCTTCAGATCTTAATTCATTTCAAAAATAGAATACCAATCCTTTTCAGGGGCGACTCTAACCTCTTAGGAAACGTACCATGGTACCGTATACCGTTAAAGGAATATGGATTGAGATGGGTATATACACATGTGCAAACTGCACTGTATACCGGAACTAGGAACAAGGATTATTTCAAAAAATATGGTTTGAAAGACTCGCAGTTAATATTTGCGCCTCATGCCATTGATAACAAACGATTCTCCAGTCATGAACCTTCATTATCTGTTAGGGCCAACTTAGGTTTAAAACAAAACGACCTTCTGGTCTTATTTGCAGGAAAGTTTACAAAAAACAAAAATCCATTATTATTACTCGATGCTTTTCTTCAGACAAACGTTCCAAATACTCATCTGCTATTTGTTGGTAGTGGACTAACAGGTGGTATCCTGCAGAATGCAGCCAGGCGCTGGAATCATATACACGTACTTCCTTTTCAGAATCAACAAGATATTCCTGCTTTCTACAAAGCTGCTGACTTGTTCTGTCTGCCCTCTAATCACGAAACCTGGGGTCTTTCGATTAACGAGGCAATGGCATGTGGAAAAGCAGTTTTAGTTTCAGATAGATGCGGTGCAGCCGTAGACCTGATTACGCCTTACAATGGCGGAACTTTTAAACATCAGGATGTATATGATTTAAAGCAAAAGCTGGAATATTTCTTAAGACAGCCTCTTTTATTAAAAAAGGCTGGAGAGCAGGCAGCCCTTGATATCAGTAAGTGGAACTTCAATAACCAATCCAAAGCTATTATTAACTGTTTGTATGCATAAAGTACAACAATATAAACTGAATATTATACTGTGTTGCAGTATCCCATGGTTTCTTGCACTCCTTTTTACACACCATCCGGTGCTGTCTTTTTTTATCGCCTATCTCGGCTCGTTTTTTATATTTTATCTCACCATTTGGTCACCGTTAAAGTGTATTCAGTCAACAGATGAAGTAATGAAACCTATGATAATCATTCATCTGATCTTTGCAGGATTTATGTGCTGTACCTCTGTTTTTTTCTTTGCAGACCACCTCGGATATACCTATTTTAAAAAGCAAAGTATTATTCCTTTTATGATCAATGAACAAACCTATCTCCTGGCTAAATGCCAGAGGCTAGCACTCCTTGGCCACATAGGACTAGTTGCGGGTATGATCATAAATATAAAACCTACCCCTGAATATAAATACCAACTTCGCATCCAAATTGACCCTTTTCTAATTAAATGGAGTTTGATTGCCACGATGGCTGCCTTCGCACTAAGTTATATGCCAATGTTCGTTCAATTCAAATATTATTTATTAACCCTGGCAACTACCACTCAAGCACTACTTCTCATGAGGGGTATCGTTTATAAAAAACCATTTATAGCTTTGTTTGGCGGTGTGTTATTCGGATTTCACCTCCTGGGCGCAACATTAACAGGTTTCAAAGAAATAATAATAGTTTCCTTTATAACCATCACATTCATAGCCTATCCTTATTATAAAAGAACTGTAATCCTATTCATTCTTCCAGGTATGTACCTGCTGTTGTATAGCTTACCAACATTAACTACCATCATCAGAACAGAATCTTGGAATGGAAACAAAAGCAAGGAAGCCGCAAGAATAGAAGCTTATGAAACCTTAACGGGAGGTAGTAATCAAGACCAAATCCTCCATAACAATTGGGAGTTCCTTACCAACAGATTGAGTGAAATTAGCATGTTTTCTCAATATGTTAAATATACGCCGGCACACCAACCCTATTATGGCACAGCGATCATAAACAACGCAATGCTTGCCCTTATCCCCAGATCGTTATGGAGACAAAAACCTAATACAGAGAAAGTTGCAATGGAGCGTGTTTATAAGTCGAGAGTTGTTAACAGGTTATCCACAGTATCTGCAAAAACCCGACCAGTGTTCGACGGATACCTGAGTGTCGGACCAATAGGTGTTTTATTGTCAATGATTGTATACGGAATGCTTACACAATGGCTTTGTAATAAATCAGAGGCACTTTTCGGCGGGTATGAATTAGGTTGTGTAGTCGTTTTCAACAGCCTGTTTCAGCAACTCTGGAGAGGTAATAATTGGGAGTTTCTAATAAACAACTTGGTTTATGGATTTATTCTCATGCTGATCATGTTTTATACTTTAAAGTTTATGAACCTTTTAAAAGCAGTCACACTATGATTACCATACTACAAATTACACCCTCATATAAACCAGCATACATATATGGCGGACCAACAAGGTCAATTTCTAAGTTATGCGAGGAACTACTAAACAGTAACTTTAATGTAAAGGTGCTTACAACTACGGCTAATGGTGAAAATGAACTTCCTGTGGAAACAGAGAAAGTATTAAAAGTAGACAATGTCGATGTACAATATTTTAAACGTTTAACGAAAGACCATACCCATTTTTCGCCCACTTTATTATGGCAACTCGTGAAACAGATCAAAGCTGCACAGAAAGAACCTTCAAATAAGTTGTTGGTACATATTCATTCCTGGTGGAATATCGTCTCCTTATCAGCACTTATGATTTCCAGGTGGTATCAAGTGCCGGTTTTATTGTCAACAAGGGGAATGCTCACTGCCTATACTTATAATAACAGACATGTGATGTATAAAACACTTATTCATAAATACCTGGGACGAAAATTATTAGAAAATGTTTGTATTCATGCCACCACAACAAAAGAAGCCAGCGATATTCGTCGTCTGTCTGTCCAATATAAAAGGCTCTATGTCATTCCCAACATCGTTAATATCCCGCCGATTCAGCATGCTGTCTCCTTTCACACACTTTCCCCTTCGGGAATTGATTTGCTATTCCTATCGCGAATTGAAGAGAAGAAAGGCCTGTTTGCCTTATTCGCTGCGTTAAGCACGTTAACCCTTCCATGGACTTTAACAATTGCGGGCACAGGAGATTTCCAATACATTCAACAACTGAAGAAACTTACCGAAGTGTTGCGCATCAATCACAGAATCAACTGGTTGGGTGAAGTCGATGACATAAATAAATTCGTTTTACTTCGTAAAAGTGATTTTCTTATTCTACCTTCCTTCAACGAAAATTTCGCAAACGTGGTTGTCGAAAGTCTTGCTGTAGGTACACCAGTTATTGTTTCTTCAGAAGTAGGTCTGGCCGACTATATTCTTAAAAATGATATTGGCTGGGTCACAAAGACTAATCCTGCTGAACTAATGAATTGTATTAGATTGGCAGCCAACGACCATAAAAAAAGGGCTTATATAAAAAGAGAGGCTCCGAGGATCATTAAAAAAGATTACGACCCAAAAATAATTATCCTAAGATATATCAAAATGTACGAGCAAATCCTGAGCCATGGCAGCTGACTTCTCTATCATCATCTTAACCTTTAATGAAGAACTCCATTTACCAAGGTTATTGACATCGTTGTCTGGTCTGCATACCGAAATTTTCGTATTAGATTCAGGAAGCACAGATCAAACCATGGCCATATGTAAGGCATACCAGACAAAATACGTAATGCACTCCTTTGAAAACCACCCAAAGCAGTGGGACAAAGCGTTGCACTTGTTTGACATCAAAACACCATGGGTAATTGCATTAGATGCAGATCAAATCGTTAGCCCAGAACTTTACCAGCAGCTGGTTACCTTTAAGGATCAGGATTATAACAATATTAATGGTATTTACTTTAATCGCAAAAATATATTTCAGGGAAGATGGATCAAACATGGCGGTTATTATCCTAAATATCTGTTAAAAATGTTCAGATACGGCATTGGGTATTCAGATTTAAATGAAAATATGGACCATCGTTTCATCGTGCCTGGCAAAACGATAAAATGGAATAATGGGCACTTGTTGGAAGAAAACCTGAAAGAGAATGAGATCAGTTTTTGGATTGATAAGCATAACCGATATAGCGACCTGCTTGCTACTGAAGAAATTGAGCGTAAACAAAAAATTCGCTTACAGCTGACTAAACCCAGATTTTGGGGCACACCAGATGAACAAACGGCATGGTTCAAAAAATTATGGTGGAAACTGCCACCCTATAGCCGGACATTTGGATACTTCGGTTACAGAATGTTTATACAAAAAGGTATACTAGATGGAAGGAAAGGTATAATTTTCCATTTCATGCAGGGATTTTGGTTTAGGTTGGTTGTTGATATGAAAATTGAGGAGCTCCTGCGGGCTAAAAGCTTAGACGATGCGAAAGTGAAAGATAAAACTTCAAAACTACCTGCTTTTAAATTTGTAATAATGTTTCCAACGCTATTCCTGCTCTTCTATTATATAAATATCGTCTTTATCGGGCTAACTACACCCGGAGGTTATTATAGCGAGCACCTGGATCAATATTTCAATTACATTAAAGCCTGGCGGAACTTTAACATTTCCGGTACTGCGTGTCTGTTAAAGACATTGGGGTACGAGGTAACAACACAGGAACACCGGCTGCACGTATTGGGGAGGTCTGGTTTTATCCTAGTGTACTCCTGTCTGGGTTACGGAATATTAAGCGTGTATGCTGCATTTATATTGGCCTATCCGAAACCGGTACGTCAGAAACTTATTTTTTTAACTGCAGGCATCATAGGTTTTCAATTGCTCAACATGCTACGCTTATCATTGGTTGCCTTATACTGGAAACCCAGTCCGATGCTCTTGAAGCTTAACGCCCACGATTTATTTAACTATATCACTTATGGCTTAATCCTTTTGGCAGGTTACTACTGGTTAAACAACGAAAAACCAAAACCGAATCTTTATGAAAACTACACAGCTTAAAAAAGCATTCCCTAAAACCGGGTATGACCCAGGTGCATCAGCTTTGAAAATACACTTATGGTACCTGACCAGTTCATTGCTGTTCAAATCGGGACTAATACCGTGGAGCACCGTGCTTGTTACGGTATTAAGGTTATATGGGGCAAGAATAGGAAAAGATGTGCGCATAAAACCATATATAGACATTAAATATCCATGGAAATTAACTGTTGGTGACCATAGTTGGTTAGCCAATTGTCTGATTGAGAATTTAGATGAAGTAGTAATTGGTAATCATGTATGTGTATCACAGCATGCTATGTTATTGACAGGGAACCATAACTATCGCAAAACAACATTTGATTTAATAACTGCAGCGGTTGTTTTAGAAGACGGCGTATGGATTTGTGCTAAAGCCACAGTATGCCCGGGTACGCGGGCAAAAACACATTCTATGCTAACAGTTGGATCGGTGGCGACAAAGGATATGGACGATTACATGATCTATCAGGGAAATCCGGCTAGAAGTAAAAGTAAACGAACCATTGAATAAAAACTACTTATAAACAAGAAAAGCCTGTAGTTTCCTACAGGCTTTCTTTAAGATTTGGCACCGACCTACTCTCCCACGTGTTACCGCAGTACCATCGGCTCTGGTGGGCTTAACTTCTCTGTTCGGAATGGGAAGAG
>NZ_JAZQNU010000006.1:0-7525 GCF_045627485.1 Pedobacter sp.
TCTCCTACTGGCGGAACTTTTATTTCTATACTCATAACTGATGTATTATTTTTAATCTACGTTGTATATTTTACTTACCGATTTCTTGGCAATTTTCTGTTCTTTTTCTGTTACCGGCATTTCGAAAGCTTTCGCCAAGATATAAGCTTGCTGGTCGGCATGTTGTTTTGCGAACCCTGAAGCTGTACTGCTGCTTTCTTTTCTTGAAATTACTTCAATATTACTAAAGATCGTTTTTCTTAACTTTCGCAGAAGAAATGGCCATGCACCCATGTTCTCTGGCTCTTCCTGTACCCAAATTGCTTCTTTTGCATTTTTATAACTTGCATAAGCAGCTTCCATTTGTTCAATTGGTAAGGGATAAAGTTGTTCTACACGAACGATTGCTACATTTTTAATCTGATCATTGCGTTGTTTTTCCAACAACTCATAGTAGATCTTACCGCTACAGAAAAGCACCCTTGTTACCTCTGTTGCAGTAACATTAGTATCTGTAATCACTTCATGGAATCTGCCTTCAGTGAATTCTTCCAATTTAGATACACATGCCGGATGACGTAGTAAACTCTTCGGCGTAAACACGACCAAAGGTTTTCTGAAATCACGCGCAAACTGTCTGCGTAACGCATGGAAAAAGTTTGCTGGCGTCGTACAATTCGTCACCTGCATGTTATAGTCTGCACATAACTCCATGAAACGCTCAATCCTTGCTGATGAATGTTCCGGGCCCTGGCCTTCGTACCCGTGAGGTAACAACATCACCAAACCATTTTCACGCTGCCACTTTGTTTCTGCACTGGCAATATACTGGTCTACGACAATCTGGGCGCCGTTAAAAAAGTCACCGAATTGTGCTTCCCAAATGGTCAGTGCATTTGGATTGGCCATGGCATAACCATATTCAAATCCTAAAACACCATATTCAGATAAGTGAGAATTATAAATATCAAAAGAACCCTGGTCAGGCGAAAGATGAGCTAATGGGATATATTCCTCTTCCTGATCTTCCAGCGTTAACACAGCATGACGGTGAGAGAAAGTTCCACGCTCCACATCCTGCCCGCTTAAACGAACCCTTTTACCTTCAGTCAGTAAAGTGCCGTAAGCAAGTTGTTCAGCCATTGCCCAATCAAAAATGTGAGTCGCAGTTGCCATTTTATTACGCTCATCAAAAAGTTTTTCAATCTTTTTAAAGAACTTCCTGTCCTTAGGCAAAGTACTTATTTTATTGGCAATCGAAAGTAAAGTGTCTTTATCTACAGAAGTGTCAGGCGACGTTTCGAAGTCTTTTGCCGATGCAAGGCGCATCTCCGCCCATGCACCACCAAATTTCACATCCTGGTAAGTAGACACTAATTCTTTAGCTTCATTTAAACGTTGTTGCAAAATACCACGGAATTCTTTTTCCATCTCTTTTGCCATACTCGCTTCCAGCGCTCCTTCTCCAATTAATTGCTTAATGTAAATATCACGGGGATTAGCATGCTGCTCAATTGCTTTGTACAAAAGAGGTTGAGTAAATTTCGGCTCATCGGCTTCATTGTGTCCAAACCTGCGGTAACATAAAATGTCAATAAAGACATCATTTTTATACCGCATGCGGTATTCCATAGCCAGGTTAATCGCGTAAACCAATGCCTCCACATCATCACCATTTACGTGGAATACTGGCGACAAAGTAACTTTGGCAATGTCTGTGCAATATGTACTGGTACGTGCGTCTTTGTAATTAGTTGTAAAACCAATCTGGTTGTTAATAACCAGGTGAATAGTACCCCCGGTTTTATAACCGTCAAGGCCAGCCATCTGAATCACTTCATAAACAATACCCTGTCCGGCAATTGAAGCATCACCGTGTATCAAGATCGGTGCAATGAGTGAATCATCACCACCGTATTTAAAATCAATTTTAGAACGTGTCATTCCTTCCACCACACCATTTACGGTTTCCAGGTGAGAAGGGTTAGGGCAAAGGCTTAAATGAACATTTTTACCTTGATTGGTAGTTACATCAGTTGAGTAACCCAGGTGATACTTCACATCGCCACCAAATGGAGAAGTAGCACTGTAGCCTTTACCTTCAAACTCGGCAAAAATATCTTTATAAGTTTTTTGCATGATATTGGCAAGTACGTTTAAACGCCCCCGGTGTGCCATACCAATTACAAATTCTTTAATACCTAAATCGGCACCTTTTTCAATCACTGAATCCAATGCTGGAATTAAGGCTTCCGCACCCTCTAAGGAGAAACGTTTCTGTCCGAGAAATTTAGTGCCTAAAAAATTCTCAAAGCTTACTGCTTCGTTCAATTTCTTTAAAATCCTTCTTTTCTCTTCTATAGAAAACTTGGCCGTATTACGGCTGCTTTCCATTTTATCTTCAATCCAGGTAAGTACCTCAGGCGTACGGACATACTTATACTGTGCACCAATGGAACCACAATAAGTTTGTTCCAGAAAAGCAACAATGTCTCTTAATTTAGCTGCCCCAATACCGATTTCCACACCTGAATTAAATACTGTATCCAAGTCTGCTTCACTTAAGCCAAAGTTCTCCAATGCCAAGGTAGGCAGGTGCTTTCTTCTTTCACGAACAGGATTGGTTTTGGTGAACAAATGGCCCCTGTTTCGGTAACCATCTATCAGGTTCAGTACATTCACCTCTTTAAAGAAATGCTCAGGTGCCTGGCTGGCTACTGTGCTGTCGGAAGCACTTCTTCCGAAGTCAAATCCTTCAAAAAATTTCTGCCATCCAAATTCAACAGCATGAGGGTCTTCTTTATAAGCTTTATATAAGGAATCAATGTATTCAGCATTTTCGCCGCTGAGATAAGATAAATTATCCATTATGTTTTTGATATTCTATAAGTACGGTAAAATTAGGATTTTACCTTATAAAACAGGCAAAATTCTTTATATTTCTTCGAAAAAGTCGACCATGTCACAAACATTTTTTAGGGGTACCAACCGCTCTTTCATTACAATGTCAAATTCAGAAATTAAACTTCCAGCAACGATCAAAGGAACGCCTAAATTGTCCATAACTTTACCAATTATTTTATTTACGTCCTTACCTAAATTCAAAGAGGTAAGAACCATAAATGCATAATCGGGTTGAAAAGCATCGATTACTTTATTAATATCCCCATATGGAATGTCCTGACCAAGGTACAGGGCATCATGCCCGCATTTTTTCAACAGGTACCTTGCAAAAAGCAAACCAATCTCGTGAGTTTCAGCTTCAGGAAGAAATAAAAGGAAACGCTTAGGCGCCTTTTTCACCGGCTTTTTCACTTTAGATATCGCAATGATAAGCTGGTCGCGGATCAGGTTGGAGGCAAAATGCTCATGCGCCGGATCAAGGGTACTGGTTTGCCATAATATACCCACCCTTTTCATAAAAGGGAACAATACAATGTCCATAGTTTTTTCCAGGCCCATCTCTTTGATACAACCAGAAAGTATCCTGGAAAAGGAATCTTCATCATAGCGAAGCGTGGCTTCAGATAAACTAAGCACCTGAACCGCATCATTATTCCAGTCGGCTTTCAGTTGCGCAACCAGGTGATTAATTTGTTGGGGACTTAAACTCGCAATCTTACTTATTTTATAGCCGTTTTCATTTAATGTGACAATATTCAGCAGCATTTTAAGATCCTGCTCATCGTAGTAACGGATGTTTGTGGTTGTCCGTTTGGGCGGCACCAGGTTAAACCTCGATTCCCAGGCTCTTAACGTGTGCGCCTTAATCCCAATGAGGGCCTCTATATCACTAATTGAGAATCTTTTCACAGTATGATAACAAAACTTAAACAAATTGGTTTAAAATACAATTTTTGTTTATTAAATAAACAAAGATGTTTTAGATAGCGGCGGCAACCTCAAGTATTTTGAGCTGCTTGTCGAGGTTAAATGTGCTTTTAGAAACATCGCCTGGCTTGCTTCCGCCTGCTACAATAGACCAGTTGCACCAGTTATTTGCGGGGGCATAATCTATCGACTTCTCTTCAAAATAGGCTGCACCTTTCGTCCAGTCTACTTTTAGCACATGGATGAGGTAAGTGGCTAGCAACAACCTACCTGTATTAGGGATAAAGCCCTTGGTATTCAGCTGCTGCATGTATTCATCCACAAGACCATGTCCGGTAGTACCTGATTTCCATTGCTGTAACAAACGGCCCTCCTCTTTTCCTGCTAATCCCTTATCTGGCTGATTAGCTAATTCTTGAAAGAAAGTGAAGCCATGTTTTTTAAACATAAACCTGAAATAATCCCGCCAAAGTAAGCCTAAGATGATTTGATTAAAGTTTGGATGCGCACCATGTGCTTCCTCGGCATCTTTAATCATCCAATAGACCATACGTGGTGACAAACAACCGACGGCCAGCCATGGAGACAAACGTGAAGAAAAGCCTTGTCTTCCGGGCAAAGGTTTTGTCTTGAGATAAATAGCAGAACCTGGTGCCAGCAAACTTGTCAGGTGTTTTAAGCCCTCTTGTTCGCCACCAATGAGTTCTTGTTGTACAGGCTCATCCAGAGAAGAAGACGGCAGCAAGCTTATGAGCTCAGGGATCGAACCCCAATCAGCCACCTCTGTAAAATTAATCACCTCGGGTGCCAGGAAACAGGCTTTGACGATGGCATCACGTTCCGTTTTTTTCTTGAACTGCGCAAAAACATCAGGGATGTCCTTTATTGGAAATGGTAAATCCTCCTTATTATATAAGGTATGCCCAATGAAATGCCGAAGATTTACTTGTATTTTCCATAACCGGTCTTCCACATCCGCAGAAACACTGGTTTCTTCCGCAGCAACTTCGCGGTGATGATAGACCTCCGCGATATCATATTGCTCGACTAAATCAGGTATAATCTCCTCAGGAAACCCCATCTTTATCAATAAATCACCCTCTAATTGCTGAAATGAAGTTCGTAAAGCAGCAACACTTTCTTGCAGGAACCTGGTCCGTATTGCGCCCGACTTAACCACGGGTGGCTCAGATGATGAAACATGGAATGTGCGTGGATCGAAAATATAAACCGGTAAAATTTCGTTTGACTTAGCAATAGCTTCCACCAACATTTCGTTATCATGCAGACGGAGATCATTTCTAAACCAAACTAATATCTTCTTGGGTTTCATTTTGTACAGGCAGTTTTGGGAACAGTAAAAGTACCTCATTTTCGTTACTTAAAGCGAACAGCGCTACAATAATTACACAAGCAAAACAAAATGTTACAATAAACATTCTATAATAGTAGATTACACCTTTCTTTTGATCAAAATGGCAACATTCTCATGAAAAAACACATCTTAATAACCGGAGCAACAGGAATGGTAGGCAAAGCCCTTTTAAAAGCTTTAATTGACGATGGATACACGATTTCGGTATTAAGCAGAAAACCCATTAAACTGTCCGGCATCCAGGTTCACCATTGGGATGTATATCGTCAAAAGATAACACCGAACTGTCTGGATGGTGTTGACACCATCGTGCACCTGGCAGGTGAGAATATTGCTACAAAAAAATGGACAAAAGAACGTAAAGAACAACTAATCGACAGTCGGGTACGATCTACAGAGCTATTATATAAAACCATCAGAGAAACCCCTAACCAGGTGAAAGACATGATCTCGGCTTCAGCTGTAGGCTATTACGGCGATTGTGGCGATGAAATACTAACCGAAAACCGTGAAAATGGCTACGGCTTTCTGGCCCAATGTTGTGAAGAATGGGAAGACGCTGTAGACCAGGGAGAACAATTGGGTCTTCGCGTAGTTAAAATACGAACAGGTTTTATCCTGAAACATAATGAAGGGGGATTAGCAGCTATGGACAAACCCATTCGTTTCTTCGTAGGCGCACCATTGGGCGACGGCCAGCAAATGGTTCCTTGGATACATTACCAGGACATCACCGAGATCTATAAGGAAGCTATTTCCAACCCAAACATGCGTGGCGCCTACAACGCCTGTGCACCTTCTCCCGTAAGTAACCTCAATTTAACAAAAAGCATTGCCCAGGTACTTAAGCGACCGGTATGGCCGGTATCAGTCCCCGAAACGGTGCTAACTGCCATATTAGGTGAAATGAGTTCCGTTGCGCTAATGAGTACCAATACCTCCGCTCAGAAGTTGCTCGACACGGGTTACACCTTCAAATACACCCAATTGGACCACGCATTAAAAGATATTTATAAATCCTGATGCAGCAAGAAATCGTCATTTGCTGGCTCCGAAGAGACTTACGTTTAACGGATCAAGCCGCCCTTTACCATGCCTTAAAAAGTGGGCAACCAGTGTTGCTGCTATTTATTTTTGACAGCAATATATTAGCGACTTTGCAGGACAAAAAGGATCCAAGGGTAACTTTCATCTACCAGACCCTGCAAAAGATGTTTCATCAACTGCAAAGTCATGGCTCCACCCTCCTGGTTAAATATGGCACCCCCAATCAAGTTATCGCGCAACTAACCCAGCAATACCAGGTAAAAGGAGTTTATGCGAATCACGATTACGAACCCGCTGCACGCAAACGTGATCAACAGATCAGCGAACTGCTACATCAGCACAACATCCCATTTTTCACATACAAAGACCAAGTTATTTTTGAGAAAAAGGAGGTACTGAAAGACGATAGTAACCCTTATACCGTTTTTACACCTTACTTTAGAAAATGGCAAAGTACCTTGACACCCTTTTTCCTCAAACCCTACCCGGTCGAAAAATATTTAAACAACTTGTTTAAAAGTGAGCCATTTCTTTTTCCTGCATTGACTGACCTGGGCTTCGAACAGTCAGACCAGTACTTCCCTTCAGCTCATTTTGAAGAGAAGCTTGACCAGTACGAGATACTCCGGGACTACCCTGCCAATGAGACCACACGAATCGGAGTTCACCTGCGGTTCGGGACCGTAAGCATACGGTACGCGGTCCACACGGGACTAGCGAAAAAAGCCCATAAATGGGTATCTGAACTGATTTGGCGAGAATTCTACATGATGATTTTATACCATTTCCCAAGAACAGTAAACACGTCATTCAAATTAGCTTACGATAACATCAAGTGGCGAAATAATGAACAAGAATTTGAAGCCTGGTGTGCCGGAGAAACCGGCTACCCTTTAGTTGACGCCGGAATGAAGCAAATGAACCAGACTGGTTTTATGCATAACAGGGTACGTATGGTGGTGGCCAGCTTTTTAACCAAACACTTGCTGATCGACTGGCGCTGGGGTGAGGCCTACTTTGCGGAGAAACTACTGGATTACGAAATGGCCAGTAACATTGGTGGCTGGCAATGGGCATGTGGCTGTGGTAACGACGCTGCACCCTATTTCAGGGTGTTTAATCCAGAACTTCAGGCAAAGAAGTTTGACCCGCAAAACAGGTATATTGATCATTGCCCCGGAACCATTGACAACGACCTCTACGGAACTGACTCCACCATAGGCTACGACACTGCCATGAACACCATAGTCGAGTGTGTCGACAAGATACGCGACACTGCAACGTCGCACGACA
>NZ_JAZQNU010000007.1:0-2344 GCF_045627485.1 Pedobacter sp.
ATCGCTTGTTTTACGGCCTATTTTTGTAGTGGCCAACACGGCATTTATACCTCCCAACGAAGCAGTCCCCATAGTGTAAAACCGTTTTCCAAGAAACCACTGGACAGATTTTTACGTTATAACCACATTAAACTGGATAAATACAGGTTTAAATTCTCTGGTCAGAAAAAATCAAAGTAATTTAGCAAGCTTAACTTTGCTTTGCCCAGGCAATCATTATGGAAACAACAAAAAAGGAAAAAAAAGCAAACATCTTTAGTTTACTAAAGCCCTATAGGCAGTTAATTTTCCTCCTTATTTTTCTTGCGCTGCTTAGCAATGGTATCAATTTGCTCCTGCCTACCATTATTGCGGGCGCTATCGATGACTACACTAACGGACTCTTTGAGCTTAAATCCATCCTAATTACTTTTTCGGTGGCCATAATACTTGTGTTCATCTTTACTTATTTGCAAAGCGTTGTGCAAACCTATGCTTCTGAAAAGGTAGCGAAAGACTTGCGGGCCGATTTATCTGAACAGATTTCACGACAAAGTTTTAATTACATCGAACAGGCCAACCCCTCTAAATTACTGACTAATTTAACCGGTGATGTAGATTCCATTAAATCTTTCGTTTCCCAGGCCATCGTGTCCATAGCTTCTTCCGCTTTCCTAATTATTGGATCAAGTATCCTCTTGTTAATGATAAACTGGAGACTGGCGTTGATTATTATCGCCATCATTCCTATCATTGGAATAACCTTTTACCTCGTGCTGCGTAAGGTGAAAGTATTGTTTAAAAGGAGTAAGGAGGTGATTGACTGGTTGAATAAAGTGATCAATGAAAGTGTATTGGGTTCTTCTATTATTCGTGTTATCAATTCCCAACAATTGGAATACCATAAATTTTTAGCTGCAAACACCGAAGCAAGAGATTTAGGACTGGCCATTTTGCGTTTATTCGCAGGGCTTATTCCCGCCATCATCTTTGTATCCAACATGGCAACATTATCCATTTTGGCTATGGGTGGTCATTTTGTTATCCAGGGTACCATGACTTTGGGTCAGTTTGCCGCATTTAACAGTTACCTGGCGTTGCTTATTTTCCCCATTCTTGTCATTGGTTTCATGAGCAATGTAATTGCACAGGCGACTGCTTCGTATCAACGCATTGAAAATGTCCTTCATACGGCGGAAAGTCCGGAAATGGGTTCCATTTCAAAATTAATCAGGGGCGACTTGGAACTCAGGGATATATCCCTTTATTATGGGCAGAAGCCAGCCCTGAAAAACATAACTTTTTCATTAAAAGAAGGCTCGAAAACAGCTATCATTGGCCCGACAGCTGCTGGCAAAACCCAGTTGCTGTATATACTGACGAACTTAATTAAACCTACTTCAGGCGAGGTGTTGATTGATGGGCACGCCCTGTCTGACTATAATCAGGACGCTTTCCACCGCCAGGTTGGATTTGTATTTCAGGACAGTATCATGTTTAATTTGAGTATTCGCGAAAACATCGCTTTTAGTGATACCGTTACCGATGATTCCCTGGCCAAGGCCATTGAGACTGCAGAACTTAGTGACTTCATCGACACGTTACCTGACAAACTTAATACGGTCGTTTCTGAACGTGGATCGAGCTTGTCGGGCGGACAAAAACAAAGAATCATGTTAGCCAGGGCACTGGCGCTTGATCCAAAAATATTACTGCTCGATGATTTCACTGCCCGCGTTGACGCACCCACCGAAAAAAGAATTTTAGCAAATGTGGAGCGCAATTATCCAGGCATAACCTTATTATCAGTAACGCAGAAAATTGCTTCAGTAGAACAATACGATAAGGTCATCTTATTGATGCAAGGTGAAATTATTGCAGAAGGCACCCATGCGGAATTGATTAAAAAAAGCCCCGAATACATTCAGATCTACACTTCACAACAGAGTACAAGCAACTATGAATTACAATCTTAATCAGGTCACTGAACAACAGGGAAAGAAGTCTACTTTAGCGGCTTTGAAAAAACTGCTTGATCTGATTAGCATGGAACGGAATAACTTGCTTAAAGCCATGGTAGCCATTCTAATCAATTCAGGTTTGTTGTTGCTGGGGCCATTCCTGATCGGTTATGCAATTGATCATTATATACGTACCGGCCAATACCGGGGACTATTGATTTTTACAGGGATCCTGTTAGTGATGTATTTAATTACCCTGATTACCGGCTATTTACAAACCAAACTCATGGGAGGGGTAGGTCAACGTATGTTGTACACCCTTAGAAATGCTATTTTTAACAAGTTATTAACGTTACCGGTGGGCTTCTTTAATCAGAATAAATCTGGTGATCTCATCTCTCGGG
>NZ_JAZQNU010000008.1:0-8518 GCF_045627485.1 Pedobacter sp.
AAATACCTTCCGCCAGCGATACAACAATGCTGGGCTGATATCCAATTCTCTGGCTAAAGGACTGAGGTCTGTGCGGGTATTACTGAGTTCAACACTCATCACCTTGAACTCTTTTGGTTACGGGTTTCTTGCTCGTGACATAATTTCTGTTAAGTTATCAAATTCACTTAACTTATTGTCTACTCAAAGGTAGCAACTCCAGTCATTAGAATAATGCTAATGAAAATTTTCTTAGTTATATTTAGTTAACTATAACTAATGTACGTATCTGTTATCGTATTAAAAATGATACTTTTAACATCCAATATACATCAGTTTGAGATCTCACTCTAATTATGGCATATTTAGTGTAAAAAGCATTATATGAGGATATTGTTAACGGGTTCTACAGGTTACATCGCCCAACGACTGCTTCCGGTTCTATTAGCCAACAAACACCATGTTATTTGCTGTGTAAGAGATAAAAATCGCTTTGATATTCAAAAATTTGAAGGTTTTAATGTCGAAGTGATCGAGGTAGATTTTCTGAAAAAAGAAAGTCTAAACAAAGTTCCCCTAAACATCGACGCTGCTTATTACCTGATGCACTCCATGTCATCGGCAAAAGAAGACTTTTCTAAAGCGGAATTGCAAACAGCTACCCATTTTAAGGATGCGGTATTACAAAGCCATGCGAAGCAAATAATTTTTTTAAGTGGAATTGTTAACAGCGGCAGCTTATCAAAACATCTTCAATCTCGATTTAACGTGGAAGACGTTCTGAAATCAGATCGTTATGCATTAACTACCTTACGTGCGGGTATCATTGTTGGTTCCGGAAGTGCCAGTTTCGAGATTATACGCGACCTAGTAGAAAAGCTGCCGGTCATGGTAGCTCCTAAGTGGCTTAACACCAGATGCCAGCCCATAGGCATTCGCGACGTCATTAGTTTCCTGGATGGCGTACTGATGAAAGAATATACATTTAATAAGGCATATGATATCGGTGGGCCTGAAGTCATCACTTATAAAGAGATGCTTCTTCGTTTTGCGAAGGTTCGGGGACTTAAGCGATGGATTATCACCGTTCCCGTAATGACCCCTAAGCTTTCTTCGTACTGGCTATACTTCGTAACATCAGTTTCTTATCCATTAGCCAGTAGTCTTGTAGAAAGCATGACCGTAGATGTGGTGCCCGAAGCAAATGACCTTCAACAAAAGTTGCACATAAAACTTTTAACATATGAACAATCTATTGATTTGGCCTTCGGCAAGATAGCTCAAAACCAAGTGGTCTCCAGCTGGCGAGATGCAATGAACCGTGATGCTTACCCCGATAGGTTTAAAAAACTCATAGAGGTGCCAATAGAGGGCTGTTTCAAGGATGTGCAATGTATGAAAGTTGATGATCCCGAGAGAGTGCTTAAAAACATCTGGTCAATTGGTGGTTCAACAGGATGGTATTATGCCGACTGGCTTTGGTCTGTCAGAGGTTTTCTGGATAAAGTGTTTGGTGGTGTAGGTTTGCAAAGGGGGAGGACCAGTTTAGACAATCTTTCCACAGGCAGTGTGGTCGATTTCTGGCGTGTTATACTCGCGGATAAAAAAGACAGGCGGTTACTATTATATGCAGAAATGAAGTTGCCAGGAGAAGCATGGCTCGAGTTTAAAATAAATAAAGAGAATGTGTTCACACAGACTGCTACTTTTCGCCCGCTTGGTATCCCGGGACGGCTGTATTGGTACTTGATTCTACCTTTCCACGCTTTTATATTTAAAGGGATGATGCGAAATTTGGTACAGCATCAATCATCAACGGTTTAATTATAATTCACCACGGGATTTTAGCTCATGAAAGTTCTCTAATTTTAAAAGCAACCTTACTAAATCCATCTTTTCTGTATAAGAAAGAGGCTCAGTAACGTTGCTTGACGCTTTTCTTATATTATCCATACTCTCCTGTAAGAGTTGAATCCCTTTTTCAGTGATGTGAATCATCCTGTTTCTTTTATCAACATCGGTAGCTGACTGTTCGGCAAGTCCGCTGTTAATCAGTCTGTTAATGATTTGTATCCCTGCAGATTTTTCATGCACATTTTTTTTAATCAATGCGGTTTTAGTCATGCTTCCAAAACTAATCAGGCTGATCAAATAGATAAAATCATCAGGTGTAGAAAAGGATGTATTAGCAATCGCAGCCTTTGCTTGCAATTTCGCATACCTGTATAAATGCACCATTGATGTATTAATCACACTGTCTGCGGAGCGTCCTTTAGATTTACCTTCCCAATCAGGCCCTGAACAGGTGGTCAGTCCCTGCCTCGTTTGATAGTCTTTTAACCATTGTCCAAATAAAACTACGTCAGGTGTGTGTTGTTCAGATTCCTGTTCATAAATTTTTACCAGCCCAACCAAATCGGTAACTAGATCGTAATACATGTTATTTTATAATTGATAGCAAATATACAAAATAGTATTATAATGTACTAATTTCCTGTTTTAATATGTATTTTTTGAGTTAAGTAGTTTTAAATTATACTATTTGGCATCACTTTTGGTTAGTTATTGTATAAAAAAACACTAAAACTATGGAAATCTTCAACACCTACATTTTTAAAAAGACGGCCATGATAGTCGGCCTGGTAGCAGTAGTCTTTATGAGTTCTTGCAAGAAAGACGATGATGACGTTATGCCTGTAACCCAAAGTATTACCGAAATTGTTTTGGCTAACAACAATTTTTCATTGTTGCGAGCTGCGCTTATTCAGGCGGGTCTTGCAGATGTATTAGCCGGGAAAGGAAATTTCACGGTATTTGCACCAAACAATGACGCCTTTGTTGCTGCAGGTTTAGATACTGAAGCTAAGATTAAAGCCTTACCAGTGGAAACATTAAAAGAAATCTTGCTCTATCATGTGTTAGACGAGAAGGTTATATCTTCGGCTATTGCTAATGCCAGCAATATGGAGGTAGAAACTTTAGCTGATGAAGATGTATTTATCACCAAGAACGCCAATGGTGTATTTGTAAATGGCGCTAAGGTGATCCAGGCTGATATCATGGCTAATAACGGGGTTATCCACGTCATCAATACGGTATTGATGCCTCCTGCCGGAAACATCGTTCAGGTTGCGCAGGCCAATCCTAATTTTACCTTTTTAGTAGCCGCAGTGTTAAGGGCTAGCCAGGGAAGCATCAATGTAGCCCAGGTATTATCAGGTGACGGTCCATTCACTGTTTTTGCGCCTACTAATCAGGCCTTCATTAATGCAGGTTTTGCAAATATCGATGCTATACGTGCAGCAGATCCTGCGGTGTTAACCAGCATTTTAACCTATCACGTTGTGGCTTCACGGGTATTATCTGCCGACTTAACCGAGGGTGCTAAACCGGCCACAGTAAATGGCGAAGCAGTAACTATTACTTTAACTGGTGGAGCCAAAGTAAAAGGTAATAAAAATGCCAGTGCTGCAATGATTACTGCAGCAGATATGGTTACAAGCAATGGCGTGATCCATGTGATCGATCAGGTATTGTTACCTTAAAAACAGTAATATGTTTTATTGGGAAACCGCAGTGGTGTTTGACGAATACTACTGCGGTTTTTTTATACTCAGGCTGTTGTTGCTCAATAGAGATTTCGCACTTAGGTTACTATTTTGATAAAAATTAACAGACTGTTGCCTAATTGATTACTTTAGAAAAAGTAACCATCAGGCCAATGAAACCTCGCCATCACCTGCGCCTTGGCGCTATATTGCAGGAGAACGAAATTCCACTCCTGCAAAGCTTCCGCCCATTTTCACCTGTCCGGCTCCGGGTTTCTTCGGCGTAAAAAAGTCGATTTCTTCTCATCCCACTTCCATAAAAAGTGACATAATAAATTAATAATTATATATTTGCAGCTTTTAATGGAATACGCAAGTAGACTCAACTATTACCAAGAAAAGCAAGCCTAAAAAGCATCATTGCTTTCCTATAACTTTAAAGACAACCCGAATGCTAAATTTTGTTCTCTTTGGCCCCCCGGGTGCAGGCAAAGGCACCCAATCTCAAAAATTAATTGATAAATATCAATTGATACACATTTCAACCGGCGACCTTTTTAGGGCGCATATTAAGGATCAGACCACTCTTGGACAAAAAGTAAGTCAGTTAATATCAGATGGACAGCTTGTGCCAGATGAAATTACTATTGCTATGCTGGAAGAGGAAGTAGAAAAAAATCCTCAGGCTAAAGGGATTATTTTCGATGGTTTTCCACGCACCGTGCCACAAGCACAGGCTTTAGATGCTTTCCTTGAAAGCAAAGGCACAGCCATTTCTGGCGTGATTGCGCTTGACGTGGATCAGGCCGAACTGACAAAACGCATTGCCCAACGCCAACTTGAAACTGGTAGGGTAGACGATCAGGCAGATAAACTTCAAAAACGAATTGAAGAATACTTCAATAAAACAGTACAGGTATTGCCTTATTATGAGGCTCAAAATAAGTTAACCAAGGTAAATGGTACCGGGAAAATCGAAGACATTTTCGCAGACCTTTGTGCTGTGGTTGATCAGTATTAATAATAATTTGTTAAAGTAGCGGGGCGAATTTAAGTTCTTCCCGCTATTTTTGTAAAAAAGAAATAAGAATAGATATGTCGCAAGGCTCAAATTTTGTAGATTACGTAAAGATATGCTGTCGTTCCGGTAAAGGTGGAGCGGGGTCTGCACATTTACACCGCGATATAAGAACCGCCATGGGTGGTCCTGATGGTGGTGATGGTGGACGAGGCGGACATATAATCCTGAGGGGAAATACACAATACTGGACACTCTTGCACCTGAAATACCGTAAACATATTATGGCTAAAGATGGTGAACCTGGGTCCAGCAGTTTATCTTCGGGTAAATTTGGTAAAGATGAGATTCTTGATGTGCCATTAGGTACAATCGCTAAAGATGCCGAAACTGGAGAAGTTTTATTCGAAATTACGGAAGATGGGGAAACAAAAATCCTTACGGCCGGCGGTCGCGGTGGACTAGGTAACTACCATTTTAAAACGCCAACCCTGCAAACTCCTCGTTTTGCTCAACCTGGCGAACCTGGAAAAGAACAATGGGTAGTGCTGGAATTAAAGGTGCTGGCTGATGTTGGTTTGGTGGGTTTCCCGAATGCGGGTAAATCAACTTTGCTTTCTGTGGTTTCTGCGGCTAAGCCCGAAATTGCTGATTATCCTTTTACTACGCTAGTACCTAATTTGGGTATCGTTGATTACCGTGGTGGTAAATCCTTTGTGATGGCCGATATCCCGGGTATCATCGAAGGTGCTTCAAGTGGAAAAGGTTTAGGTTACCGTTTCCTTCGCCATATTGAACGTAACTCGGTATTGTTGTTTATGGTGCCGGCCGATACCAACCGTTCCATCAATGAAGAGTATGAAATTTTGAAGAAGGAATTAGAATTATATAACCCAGAACTGATGCAGAAACCCCATGTATTAGCGGTTACCAAATCAGACATGCTGGATGACGAATTAATGGAGGAAATGAAAAAAGACCTTCCAACTCATCTTCCTACCATATTTATTTCTGCAGTTGCACAAAAAAATATTACCGAACTGAAAGATTTGCTTTGGAAGGCCATTAACGAATAGTCTAATCGCTTTTTATAATAAGTCTAGGGCAGTTAATATCACAGCACAGGTCTTGCGGATTTCTTCTTCTTTAATAATTAAAGGAGGGGCAATCCGCATTGCGGTTTCACAATGAAGGAACCAATCGATTACCACACCGCGTTCCCGGCAAAGCTGGCTCACTTTCTCCACTTGTGAAAAGCTGTCTAGCTGTATACTCATCATTAGCCCAATTCCACGGACTTCCCGAATCAGCGGGTGTACAAGTAGCGAAGCGAATAACTTGGCTTTTTCATTAACCTGATCAACCAGGTTCTCTTCCAACAACACTTCTAAACTTGCCAAACCTGCACTGCAACAAACCGGATGTCCGCCAAAGGTGGTGATATGGCCGAGAATCGGGTTATGTTTCAATACCGACATAACTTCTTGCTTTGCAATAAAGGCACCCATGGGCATGCCGCCGCCAAGGGCTTTGGCTAACAGTAAAATGTCCGGCTGGATACCAAAATTTTCAAAAGCAAACAATTTTCCGGTACGACCGAATGCAACCTGTATTTCATCAAGTATTAATAGTGCGCCAACTTCTGTACAACGTGCACGAAGGGCCTGCATATAACTAATGTCTGGCACCCTGATTCCTGCTTCGCCTTGCACGGTTTCTACAATTACACAGGCCGTTTCTTCATTGATCAGGTTTAAATCAGCTACTTCATTGAAATGTATAAAATCAACATTTGGAAGTAAGGGACCGTAACCAACTTTATATTCATCACTACCCATCACACTCAGTGCACCATGCGTACTTCCGTGGTAAGAATTGTAACAGGAAATAATTCCAGTTCTGCCCGTGTATTTTTTGGCTAGTTTCAAGGCGCCTTCAGTGGCTTCTGCACCTGAATTAACAAAATAGATGTTATTCAACTCGTGGGGAAGCACTTCTACCAATTTTTTTGCAAAAGCAATCATTGGTGTTTGCACATATTCACCATAAACGGTAACATGCATGTATTTATTAAGCTGTGTCTTTATAGCGTCGAGAACTTTTGGATGCCGGTGGCCGATGTTACTTACGGCAAAGCCTGATACCAGGTCGATATAAGCTTTCCCATCTTTATCATAAAGGAAAATTCCTTCTGCAGCTTCTATTTCCAATAAGTTAGGTGAAGTTGAAGTCTGTGCGTTATTCTGAAGAAATAACTGTTTATTACTAATCATTGATGATGTATATTAATCGTAACTGCTGCGCAATTTGTGCTACAGCGATAGTTTTTTGAAGTTCTGGCTCAAAATATGCGATGATAATGCCAAGAATAAAAATGCACAGTTTCGGCATTTCTTCGTCGAGTGCTCCGAGCTGTTGCAAAAATAACGTTATTAAATTAAATGAACCAGTTTGAAAGCTATTAAAACAGTTCGGCCTTTTGAGTTGTTATTTTTTAGTTAAATAAAGTGATATGGCAACTTTTTCGGAATTGATAAAATCAGATAAACCAGTACTTGTCGACTTTTCGGCTACCTGGTGTGGTCCTTGTAAAACAATGATCCCAATTTTAGATCAGTTAAAAGGTCTTGTTGGGGATCAGGCTACCATTTTAAAAGTTGATGTTGATAAAAATCCTGCTGTTTCAAGAGCCTATCAGATTCAGGGGGTACCTACTTTAATTTTATTTAAGGGAGGTCAGGTCAAATGGCGCCAGTCTGGCGTGGTTCCGGCTAATCAGTTAAAGATGATTATTGAGGGGTATCTGGATTAAGGCGACAACTTAATATTATTAAGAAGAGCGGTCCTTCAGTAGGGTCGCTTTTTTTATGCCCGATATATTGGTCACGCCCGGAACACGCTGGTTTACTGTTTAATCTGATTACAGGCGTGGCAACATTGCGTGATAGATTGTCGATCCTCTTTTGATACCGATTTACAGATACTCAATGAAATATGTGTTCACTTGCGCTTAGAGGTGCTTTCCTGGTGTGGGAAGTTCAATGATCTGACGCGTTAATGCATTAACAATTGGCATTAATTGATTTTGGCTGCACATTAGTCCGTATTGAGTCCAACATGAATCCGTGTTTTTATGGAAATAGTCGTATTCATTACAAATTGATCTTAATTCAATTATATCGAGGCATAACTTGTATGCTGTTAAGGGAGATGCTCTGAAATCAATACCAGTTATGCTAAATAAATTTATTGGACTTACCATATTTAATTAGGATGAATAGCTTGATCCGTTTTGTATTGTAATGATGTGATATTAAGAGGTGAACCATTTAATAAGAAGTGGTAGTATATATATACATCACAATCAGATTTCTGTTTTTCTTGAAAACCTTATCGGGAAATTTTAAGGTTAATTCTGTTTTATGGAACCACTGGCGCTAATCGTATAATAAGGGATGGGAGAGGAGCAAAGCAAGCTGAATGTTTAATTGGTTTTACTATCAGATGCCGGTATTAAATAAAAACCGTAATTCTTTAGGCTCTGGGATAGCCTGTTAGCTTGTGCATACAAATATAAGCTACAATTGTTTTGCGGGGATAGAATATTTTCCTACTTTTGCATCCCGCTTCGGAGGAAGGGAAACAGTGAATGGGATATAGAGAAGGTTGATTTGAAGAGCGAAAAGTAGTAATGTTGTTCTGAGTTTTAAAAAGTTTAACGCTTTGAAAAACAAAAGAAAAAAGTTTAAAAAAAAGCTTGACAATATTAAAAAGATTACTACCTTTGCCATCCCAAACAACAAGGGAATTTAGCAGCGGAGCTGCTAGAAGAAAAAACAAGATTGAAACGACTGATTTTACAAACTGACTTTCGGAGGAATAGACCGAGAAGAAACTGAAAAAATTAGTTGCAACATATAAAGGTAACCGTGAGGTACTACCGAGAAGTTCATTAAAGAGATGTCATTTATCA
>NZ_JAZQNU010000009.1:0-33256 GCF_045627485.1 Pedobacter sp.
TGGAAAAACACAATCCCTCCGATCCTTTCTTTTTGGATTACACGTCCGATAGAATCTTCATATGCTTTTGTCGAGTTCGTTAATCCTCTTACAAAGAACATTTGTGCAATTTTGCTTCGTCGGTTTAATTTATTAAAAACAGAGTCCACCCACTCATTAGGTTCAGACAGCGTTTCGATATAAGATTTTTGTTGGGCGTTTACTGTAGTGAAGGATGCCAGCGCGGTAAGCGTAGCGATGGAAAATAGTCTAATGTTCATTCTTAGTGTGTATCGGTTAAATGGCTTCTTTATGTAATGTTGACGCTAAGTTAGTCAAAAGAGTCTTTAACTAAACTAAATTCCTGCTTGAAAGGAATTGCATTAGCCCTGATGAGCTGTTTTGCTTTGCCCCTTCCACATTTTGCTGGTGCGGTTTAAGCGATTAAGACTGCTTTTTCTAAAAAAATGTATCAAATTTAATACAGTTTTAACAGTCACCACAGATCTAAAATAGGAATGCCTGGTTTATTCACGCCTTAGTGGAAAGTACTGTTTACCAACAGTATCAACTTAACAACTATAGATTAAAGCGCTTTTCTTTCTGTAATGGCACATTTATTTCAAAGGGGATGGTAACAAGTAAAAATGAAATTTATGAAAAAGATATTCTTATTAGCCGCTGGCTTACTATTTACAGGTTCTATTTATGCACAGAGCCCAGCTCGTTTCGGTATTAAAGGTGGATTAAACCTTCCAAACATTGTTCAAAGCGGCAACAGCGATTTTGACACGAAGATAAACCCAGGTTTCAATGTGGGTGTTACGGTTGATATTCCATTATCGGAAAGTATTGCTTTCACTCCGGAAGCATTATATTCAACTAAAGGTTATAAACTAACTTCAAGTGTTGGAGATTTTACACAAACCACTAGTTTTATTGATATTCCTATTTTAGCAAGTTTCAAACTAGGTGGTAGTGGATTAAACTTAGTTGCTGGACCGCAGGTGTCGTTTTTAATGTCTACTAAAAACAAGTTTGAAAACGGTTTCGGTGCTGTGGAGCAGGAATATGATAATGATACCGATGGTTTCAACAAAAGCTTAGTAGGTGGTGTAGTTGGTTTCAGGTATGATATCACCAGCAACGTTGATGTACACGGACGTTATGCAATTGACTTCCAGAAAAACAATGAAAACGGAACTACAAGAACGCCTGAATTTAAAAACCAGGTATTTTCTATCGGTTTTGGTTACAAATTCTAAACGATATACTTAAAAAGTAAAAGCATCATTCTTAATTGAATGGTGCTTTTTTTTGCTTACAGGTTTTAAATGTCCCAAAAGAACACCGTTTATTGGTGTAATTTTCTCATAGACAAAAGTACTGCATCACTATTCTCACAACCGCTAAACAAAATGACAAAATCACCCTGTTTTTCAGGCGATTGCATGTGAAATAAAATGATTATAAATTACTCAATTTTGAGTATTGATGCCACAAAATTGGTGCGATATCTTTGTAATACAACCTACGAAAACCATCTGCCTCACCCTAAATCTTGCATCATGAAAATCAAAATCTGTTTAGCTGCAATATTGATATCAGCATCCGTTCTGTTACATGCACAAGACCGGCCAACATACCGGCCCAGTTACCTACGCCTTGGTGTCAACGCTGTAGGAAATCAACTCGATAAAATTCTTTCCCCCAGAGAGAACATCCTGGATGGCCGTTTTGGCGCAGTAAATGGATTCGTCCTTGACGCTGGAAGAATTTATTATTTCGGCGGAAAGTTCAGTGAGGGCTTCCTTAACCTGGGACTTGACTGGACCGTTCTTTCCTTCACCTATAACCAATTAAATGAGTGGGAACAGTATGGTCGGGATTCACGTGCCCAAAATGTGATTGTTGATGGAACAAAAGTGATGGCTTCAGCATCCACAAAATTAGGCCCTGTGTTATCTATTAACCTTATTGAAAAAATTGTTATTGATGCACGTTTCCAGCTGGCACCTACCTTTCGGTATATAGACTTAAGTTACTACGAAGATGAAGGTGGACCTAATGAACGTTTTATCACATTTATCAAAAACGGAAAAAGATATTTTAATGAGAGTTTCGATTTTGACGGCATTAAAGACAGAACCACCTTCAGTGTAGCCAAAAGTCTGGGCGTAACGCTACGTCGTAATACATTAGGAATCTCTGCTGATTACATATGGGGAGATGTAAAAACATATTTTGAATCCATCGCTGGAGATGTCGGGATCGCTGGAAAACAAAGCGTTCCTGTGCGAACCCTGCAGGTGAAATTAAATCTATCATTTTAGGTGTTGATGGGTGTTACCTAACCCCTGTAATATTTTGCAAGGGTTAGGCTTTTTATATATTACACCAGGTTGTAAGCCTGCGCAAACCGCACCGTATCATAGTTATTTTTAAGGCATAGTTTACTCCGAAGGTTTCTACGGTGTGTATCTACAGTAGCGGGCGAAATAAAAAGGCTATTGGAAATTTCACCAGAGTTCATGCCAAGCGCAATACACCTTAGTACTTCCTTTTCGCGTTTGGTTAGTTTAAGAAACAAGGGATTATTGGCTTGCAGAAAACTCATCTCATCAACCATACGGACAATTTTAGGACTGAAATGTTGTACCTGTTCCAGGTTATTGGAGGTTGTAATCAGGTAAGTTGCCTCCCCGGTAGAATTTCTGTAAAAGACTTTTGTATTACTCACAAACAGTAGCCATGCCAGCGAACGCTGGTTTCGGATTTGCTGAAAATAACAGACCATGTCCTCCGTATTTTGCTGAATTAAACAATGTATTTGCTGTATGTAATCTACCCTTTCAATCGTATTGAAATATGAAGCTTGATTTCCTTCTTTGTTAAGCTCGGAGATTTGATGTTCTTCTATTCCAAATGCATCCATTGCTGGCTGATTCATGTATACCACATGAAGATCAACCACACAATGAACTATAATTGCAGCAGGAAGTTGATCTGCAACAAGCTTGAGCTTCGCGAGCTGCTTGGTAAAATCCTGCTGGAGAGCCTTGCTTTGTTTCATTAATCGAAGCCTCTATAATAGAATGATTTAATCACTTGCTAAATCATTTTTTAGTACAATTAAATTAAGCAAATATTACGACAATTGCATAGACAAAATGATGTGTAAATTCACATATATACAAAAACCGCCCTTAGAAACCTCTATTCGTTTCTAAGGGCGGTTTATACGTATTGAAAAACGGTGTTTAATCTTGTTAGAACTTCCAGTTTTCCTGCCATTTAATCACAGGTTTCCCATCTTCAATGGTCATTGGAATCCAGATATAACGGCCATCAATGGCATTTTCCGGCGTCCATCTATCGGCCATAAATATATAGGTGTCCTTTTTTCCGGCAACAGGTAAGATGTAGGTTCCTTGAGATTTAAAGGTAAGCTCGGCACCATCACCTACACAAGGGTTTCCTAAAGATTTCCATGGGCCCCAAATTGAATCGGCCACAAAAGAGCGGGCAGCATTTGGATCCCAGCCGGTACAACCTGAGGTAACCAGGTAATATTTGCCGTGTTGTTTGATAATGGCGGGGGCTTCGTTATGGCCTCCAGGTTCAATGGTAATGTATTTACCCGTAAAAGCCATATAATCTGGTGTAAGTTCTGCTAGGTGTAAAGTCAGGTTTTCTTCAGATGAATAAATATGATAAGCCTTACCGTCGTCGTCAACAAAAAGGGCCATATCGCGGGCCATCTGGCCTTTATCTAAATCGCGTCTAACAAATAAACCTTCGGCAACTTCTTTTCGCCATTCGTCGGTCCAGGCTTTTAAGTCGGCTTCTTTAACGGTTTTACTTTTCCATGCTTCATTAAAATTGGCCGGCCATTTTCCTGCATTTGGCCTAAAAGATTTTACATAAGTATAAGGACCGGTTACCTGATCGCTTACCGCTACAGCTGTACGTGCCGCATTGTAACTTTGGTTTTTTAACTCCAGGTGGAACCACATGACAAATTTCTTTGTTTTGGCGTTATAAATGACCTTTGGCCGTTCAATAATACTGCCTTTTTCTATTTCTGATCCGGAGTTTTCCGCTGCCACTTTTAAGGCTATACCTTCATTCTTCCAGTTATACAGATCTGCTGATGAGTATACACCCACCCCAACATTTGCGCGGTTGCCCGATTTACCTTCAGTTTTATGCTCACCAAACCAGTAGTATTTCCCCTCATGGAACAACACTCCACCCCCATGTGCGTTAATGTGTTTACCATCGGTATCTGGCCAGATCTGGCCAGGGGTGATAGAGGACAACGCTTGCGCAGAGGTGCTTTTTACCGAAAAAGTGAGGATGAAAATTAGAAATAATAGGTTTTTCAGGTTCATTCCGAAAGGTATAGATTATGTATTTCCTAAACAAATTCCAACAAATAAGGTACAATTGGCTAATATTGCAGCGACACAAACTGGTGATCTATGCGTACGGAAAAAGAAAAAATGTTAAGTGGCGAACTTTACAATCCCTTTGACAGTGAATTAAGTAAAGACAGGTATCATGCAAAACAGGCACTTCATGCTTATAATAAATTAAGTCCCGCTGATGCGAAGGAACAGAAAAAGTTGATTAAAGCGCTATTTGGCACCGTGGGTAAACAATACCAGATAGAACAGCCATTTTTCTGCGATTATGGCTATAACATCCATCTTGGTGCCTTTTTCTTTTCCAACTACAACTGCACCATTCTGGATGTGGCCAAAGTGACCATCGGCGACCATGTCATGTTTGGGCCAAATGTGGGCGTATATACGGTAAACCATCCATTAAATGCGGAGCGTAGAAAAACAGGACTGGGGTATGCGCAGCCGGTTACCATAGGTAATAATGTATGGGTGGGTGGTCATTCGGTTATCCTGCCTGGGGTTACCATCGGTGATAATTCAGTGATTGGTGCGGGTAGTGTAGTCACCAGAGACATCCCCGCAAATGTAGTGGCCGTGGGAAATCCTTGTAAAGTGTTAAGGGTGATCACAGCGGAAGATATTTAATATATTCAATTTTGACCTATAGCAGGTATTTATCAACTGCTAGCCAGGTTACAACGAAAATTCCAAGGAAAGAGTAGGCGATAGCAATGGGTTTCATTTTCTTCAGGGTTGCACGGCCAGGTGCACCCGTAAAGAGTGCAAATAATACTTCTAGTATAGCTTCCATTTGGTTAAATTTTGTGAATACTAAGCTAATAAATTAATAGGAAAACAGGCATAATAAACTGAGTGCTGATGAAATACAAATGGCTTGATGACAAAAGTATTAACGTATGATATAGGATACAGAACGTACGTTAAAGGATACGGGAATAGTAAACATAACATTTGCCAGCCTTCCTTTTACACTTCCTGGCTTCCAGCCTTTTATCGAATTTATCGCCCGGATGGCCTCTTTGGCTAGGCAAGGGTGTACGTCATTTATCAAATGAACATCACTTAATTCACCATTCTTAAGCACTACAAACTTGATTTGAGCCACGCCCTGAATCCTTTGAGCGGCCAGGTCTCGAGGATACCTCACACTTTGGGTGAGTTGCTTATAATAGGCTTTCATCCCGTCTTTAAACATCGGCTTTTCTTCGGAAATGGTATAATGGTACACATTACCTTTTGCGTCGGTACTGGTCCCGGAAAGCATCTTACCTTCAGCATAGACTTCTTTGTAACGAAGGGTGTCTGTTGTCCTTAATTCACCTGTCCACTCCCCATCGTATTTGCCATTTTTCACATTTCCTTTTCCGGTGACGTATGTGAAATCATCATCATAAAGTACAGCGTATCCATTTCCATCAGTTACCATGGCAGCACCTGTAGAATCGTTGACACTTTTAACATAAACAATACTACTGTCTCCACTTTGCTCATAATACAATGTAGTATACAGCTTGCCATTTGGAAAGTGGTTATATGCGGTATCGATTAGTTTGCCCTTAAGATAGCTCGAGATTTGCTTTTTTCTGCCGTTTTCAAAGAAAGAAATAAACCTTCCTTCATAAAGAGGTTTATCTCTCACACTGGAATACCCATAGCTTTTCCGCGTTCCATTCATATAGACTTCTAAAACAGGATATAATTTTGAGCGCTTCTCAGGCTCCTGCACCGTTCGGATATAATCGGCGCTATCAGCATTTTTTACATAATCGCCATTATTCTTTAAGAAATAAAGGTCTTGCTTTTGGGCGGAAACACTTGTGAAGAGGAGTACAAGACTGGAAAACACCAGGAAAATGATCTTTTTCATAAGAGAGCTTATTTTTTTACAAGATGGCAGTAAAAACGAATATAAAGGTTTTACTGAAAATATATACGGTCCAGCTCCACGCTTGTAAAGAAAAAGTATTGATTATAAAGACAATACACTATATTTAAAGCTAATACAACCAAACTGCAGATTATGCTATCAAATCGTGCCAAAAGAATAATCCTTTGTTTATATCTAGTTATTGATACCACAATCAAAGTTCTCACTATTAATACGCTTAAAACTAAACTGAATGATTAAGAAAACATTGGCAAAAGCTGATCAGGCATCAGAATCCACTCTGCAAGAGTTCAATCATCTTGAAATCGCCCAACATGACATGCGTTTTGCCTACCTGCATGGCTACCCTGGGGTAGTGGTTTCCGGGATCATGTGGCTTGTTTCAGCATGTGTAGCCCTGAATATGTCGGCAGAAAGAGCAGTTTGGGCCCTGCTTATTGGCGGTGTTTTTATTCATCCATTAAGCATATTGCTCAATAAAGTTTTAGGTTCAAGTGGTGTCCATAATCCAAGCAATCCCCTTGGCAGGCTTGCCATGGAAGGGACTTTATTTATGATCTTGTGTATGCCCCTGGCTTATGGGCTGTCATTTCATAAAGTAGAATGGTTTTTCCAGGGCATGCTTCTCATCATTGGAGGCAGGTATTTTCATTTTGCAACGCTCTACGGTTCCAAGCTATACTGGGTCTTGGGCATAGGATTAGGAGTAGCAGCTATTTTATTGTTTATCATGCGTGCCCCTTCACCTATAACACTTTTGGTGGGTGCTGCGATAGAAATCGCGTTTGGTGTCGTCATGCTTATGATCACTCGCACAAGGAAAACCCCACAAATAACGAATTAAACTAAAATGGGCTGTTAACACCGTGCATCGTAAGCTTTACTCGAACAGAACTTAACCAGATTTAAATGGACGCGAGATAGCTTTCAAACTTGACTTTACATTGTGATGAGAAGCCTTTTTGTGAATAGAAAGCGTGACACCTTTTATTGACTAAACCGATAGACAAAAATGAAAAAGACAAGAGTTACTATCCTAGGTGCAGGATTTATTTCCGATATTCATGTCGAAAGTTATACCCGCTTTATCCCAGAAGCAGAAATAGTTGCCGTTTATGCGCGTGAAGCCGAAAAAGCGAAAGCCTTTGCAGAAAAGCATCATATTCCGAATTGGTTTACGGATATGGATAAAGCAATTACGGAGACATCATGTGATGTAGTGGACATCTGCCTGCCAAACTTTTTGCATTGCAAAGCAACCCTGCTTGCTGCAAAAAATCAAAAACATGTGATTATAGAAAAACCATTGGCCGTTACTTTAGAAGAAGCTGATGAAATGATTGAGGCTTGTAAAGTTAACCAGGTCAAACTCATGTATGCAGAAGAGCTTTGTTTTGCGCCTAAATATGAGCGTGCCCGACAAATGGTTAAAGAGGGCGCTGTAGGCAATATATACATGCTAAAGCAGGCTGAGAAACATTCTGGTCCTCATTCAGACTGGTTCTACGACATAGATTTGGCAGGTGGAGGCGTATTAATGGATATGGGCTGCCATGCTTTTGGTTGGTTCAGGTGGATGCTTGGCAACGCGAAGGTCAAAAGTGTTATGGGAACGATGAACACTTTTTTACACCAGGAAAGAACAAAGGGAGAGGACAATTCGGTCATTATTGTAGAATTTGAAAATGGTGTAGTTGGCGTAGCAGAAAATAGCTGGGCAAAACAAGGCGGTATGGACGACCGATGCGAAATTTACGGTACAGATGGCGTCATCTATGCAGACTTGTTTATGGGCAATGCAGCATTAGCCTATAGTAAAAGTGGTTATGGTTATGCGGCTGAAAAGACTGATACGACCCAGGGATGGAGTTTTCCAATCTTTGAAGAAGTATTTAACCAGGGTTATCCTCATGAACTGAAACACTTTATCGGCTGTGTGCGTGAAGATACAACGCCACTTTTAACTGGTGAAGACGGCAGAGCGGTATTAGAGATCATTTATGCCGCCTATGCATCGGCCGGAACGGGAAAGAAGATCAACTTGCCATTTAACCCTGTCATAAAAAAACCCATTGATCTTTGGCTTGATCAGCAATAATACCCGATGTTATGTTGCCCAGGCCTTTTCTCCTGTGCGATAAGGGATGCAGCCTACATACTTGCCAGGCACTGGAATATACCGCAACGCTTTTGTACAACCGACTTCAGATGTAAAATAGCCAAGCAAAGTGAGTTCCTTCATCATTCTAAAATAGTGAACTGCATGCTGGCTGTTTTTTGCTTCTATCTTTTGTTCCTGATCAAGGATGGTTAATAGCGCCGTCCTTTGTTCGGCATCAATCGACATAAAGTTTTTGCCATACATTATATTACTTTGTTCATTTAGTACTGTAACGCCGTTAGTAAATATTGTCTGTTCGTCAGGCGTATAACAATCGTTCACCATCAACGCCATAAAAGCCCCAACATTAGCCATTTTTGCCCCGGGGGTAGCCGTTTCCGGCAGAATCGTTTCGCTTATTTCATTAAATAGCGCAATATCATCCGCAGTAAACAAGTTATTTAATCTTGTAGCGTCAGATTTACATCCTGATAAAAAGAATTCTGCGCCAATAATAGATCCACCCAGCATTAAGGCCAACCGGCCAACCACCTCTCTTCTATTCATAATATTCGTTGTCTATAAGTTCCCTTTTTTCATTTCCTGCACCGCGTAGGTAGCTGCCCGGGCTGTAAGTGCCATATAAAGTAATGACGGACTTTGGTTGCCCGTGCTGGTCATGCATGCCCCATCGGTAACAAATACATTTTTGCAATGGTGTAACTGGTTCCATCCATTAAGGAGGGAAGTTTTTGGATCTTTTCCCATACGAACTCCTCCCATTTCATGAATATCCAAACCTGGAGCCTGTTTATTATTGTAAGGAAGGATGTTTTTACAACCAGATTTTTCTAACATCTCCGTACTTTGGGTTAAAAAATCCTTAATCATCCGTTCGTCATTCTCATCATATTCAACCGATGTTACTAATAGCGGGATTCCCCATTGATCTTTTTCTGTTTTACTCAAACGTACATGATTGGATTCCTTTGGCACGGTCTCCCCTTGCAAATACATGTAAACATTCCATCCACCCGGCTCGGACAGACCGTCCTTATAAGCTGCACCTATTTGTCCTTCATCAGTTTCAGCAGGATGCTGACTGCGGTATGCATTCATAAAAGTGGTAAAACCACCATAATAGTCTGTTTCCTGTTTTTCCAGGTTTCGGTAATTGACAAGAATAAGGTCTGTAGGGTTGCGGCCGTAATAATATTTATCCAGGTACCCATCAATTGTTGCACTGAGGGATGCGCGGTAATTATGAAACGCAATAAATTTACCCAATAATCCACTATCGTTACCCAGGCCATCAGGAAAACGGTTTGATGTTGAATTTAGTAAGATTAAATTGCTATTCAGTGCAGAGGCATTTAAGAAAATGATACGTGCAAAATAATCAGTAACTTCTTTGGTGTTGGTATCAATTACCCGCACGCCGGATGCTTTTCCTAATTTTTCATCGTAAATAATGGAATGAACAACGGAAAAGGGCCGGATGGTTAAGTTTCCGGTTTGCTGTGCCCAGGGTAAAGTGGAACTTACAGAGCTAAAATAGCCCCCAAAAGGGCAACCCCGCATACACAAATTGCGAGCCTGGCATTTACCCCGTCCTTGTTTCAAATGTACATCGCGGGTTTCGGTAAGGTGTGCCCATCTTGCATGAACCAGGTGTCTGTCGTTGTAATTTGCTTTCAAACTTTGTCTGATATCCTGTAAGACGCAATTCATTTCAAAAGGCGGCAAGAATTCACCGTCGGGCATTGCAGGCAAATTATCTTTATGTCCACAAATGCCGATAAACTTTTCTACATGGCTGTACCAGGGCGCAACATCATCATATCCTATCGGCCATGCCATGCCATAACCAAATCGTTCCGGAGCGGTAAATTCAAATTCACTCCAACGCTGCGTGGCCCGGCCCCAGGTAAGTGATTTGCCTCCTACCTGGTAGCCTCGGATCCAATCAAAAGGTTTTTCCTGTACATACGGATGATCTTCATCCTTGATAAAAAAGTGTGCACAATCTTCGCCATAACCTGCAGATTTAGTGATTAAGGGATTTTCTTTATAAAATGCCTTGCTCATTCGGCCGCGGTATTTAAAATCCCAGGGATCCATGTTTGCAGTTGGATAATCTTTGTTATGTTCTATGTTTCTGCCCCGCTCCAGTACCAGGGTTTTTAGCCCTTGCTCACAAAGCTCCTTGGCGGCCCAACCACCACTTATCCCAGATCCTATAACAATGGCATCAAATGTATTAATGCCGCTGTTTTGATTTCTATTCGCAGTCATTTGATAATGGTTTATATGCTTGCTAAATGGAGGTTCGATCAATTAGACACGTTACCGCCGGATGCAGCCATAAAAAGGAAGCAGGCAAACTGGTGGTAATCTTAGCGGAAAGGAATTCTTGTATGATCTGCTGTTTCCCTGCCCCGGAGATCAGTAAGATGATTTTTTTTGCTTGAAGGATTTCTGCCATGCCTAAAGTTATTCCGGAAGTTGGTTTCTCCTCCATTTCCGAAGCCATGGAATGCTGCATGGATGTTGCCGTAAGGGCTGTAGCATGACATTTCGCCTGCAGGAAGGGCGCTGGTTCGTTAAATGCGATGTGGCCGTTTAACCCTAGCCCCAGTACGCACAGGTCAATCGGCCCTTCACTTTCCAGGTAGGCGCTAACTTTTTTACACGCTACCGCTAGATCATCAGGGCGACTATCGAATGAAATAAAGCGCGATACACTTATATTTAATGGGGCTAAAAGGTTTTCTTTTAAGTAAGTGTGACAAGATTGTGGGTGGTCTAAAGGAATTCCACCCCATTCATCCAGCTTGATCATCCTGAAGGAATCAAAGGCCGAAGAATCATTTTGATGCTTTTCTACCAGTTTTTGATAGGCACCCAGCGGAGATGAACCCGTGGCAGCACACAACAACAAATCAGTTTTAGAGAGTAACGCTGCGTGAATCATATTTGCAGCAACAGCGCTCATGTTATTATAGTTATCAAAATATTCAATGATCATCGCTAAGCAAATTATATCCTATTCAATAAAATCTGTGATTTAACCCCACCTAGTGCTTTAAGGCTTTCCGTTCCACATTGGACCCCACGATACAAACAAGTATTATAATCCTGTCCAGCTAACCATTCGAATATAAAGCCTGCATCAAAATTGTCACCGGCACCTGTCGTATCCACTATATTCAAATTAACCAGCAAGTCTGCCGGTATTTTAAAGTCAATAACCTCGTTTTCCGCAAATAATAAAGCCCCCTCTCCGCCCCTTTTGATGACAACCAAAGGGCATTGTGTTGACAAAAATTGACCTGCCTCCAAAAGATTGGCTTTTCCACTTATGGCAAGTGCCTCGGCCTCGTTAGGCAGAAAAACATCGATCAGCGGCAAGATTTCCTGCACGCGCGTCCAATCGCCATCTGGATCCCAGTTCGTATCCAAAGAGACCGTAACTCCTGCCTCTTTTAGTGTTTTTATCCAGCCTGGCCAATACGGAATGAGATTGTTTAACAAAAAGTAGCTTCCAATGTGCCAGTGAGAAGCCCGATCAACTAGTAAGGGTGTAAATACCGATGGTTCGATGAGTTTAAGGGTACCTAGATAGGTGAGCATTGCCCGATCGCCCTTGCACGATAAGTTAAGGCCCATGGGCGTTTGTTCATCAGGAATAATTTCGACTAAAGAGAGGTCAACACCAGCTTTTTCCAGGCTTTCCAGGATGATTCTGCCCTGTGGGTCATCCCCTATTTTACTGATCACGCCTATGGATCCACCAAGTTTAGCAATCTGCGATGCAAAGATCCCAACTGAACCACCCAAATCAATAGCGTACTGATCTGCTAGTTGTTCAACCTGCCCATATGCTGGTTTTACCTGTGCATCAATGAGGATATCAATACATAAATCTGCGATAGCTATTAGGTCAAGTTTCATTCGCTAAATATTTGGTAAGCACTTGGGAAATAGATGTGCTAACTAAAATACAAGTTTTTAGGCTATTGCTATTATTTAAGTAGGGTTTAATTTGGCAAAAAATGCGGAGGTAATATTCCTGTGAAAAGTCTAAGATTATTGAATTGGAAATTTACCTCCATTATTGTCGAAGATGAAATTTACTATTATACGCAACTCTTGAATCATGTGATTTTCTAATGCCGTGTGCTTACTCATAATGCTAAAGGCATTGTAATACTTCGATTTGATAACTAGTCACATTACACAAGTTGTATAAAATAAGACGATTAAGCTTTTAAGTGTAACCTAGGCAAAGGTATCTCGTCTTACTAATAACATCCCTAATTTAATCTACATCTTATGAAAAAAGCTGGCATAATGCTCCTCAAGTTATATCTGCTGATTGCTATCTTTTTTTTCATCCCTATGGCTGTTCGCGCTCAACAGGTGGGAATTTCCACCTACCAGGTAAAAGGCCGTGTATTGGGTCTTGACGGCCGGGCAATACCATACGTTACCGTTAGCATGATCTCAACTCAACCTGATGAGACAAAACATGCAAAGCTGACGGATACAAGCGGCCGTTTTGAGTTTTCCATTAACCAGCAAGGAAATTATCAGATCCGGCTTAGCTCGGTTGAATCTGATACGACCGTGTTAAATATTACCTTAGCTACTAAACAGATGATCGAGCTCGGTGACGTCGTCCTGAAAGCAACTTCCAAAAATCTAAATGAGGTTAAAGTTGTCGGGAAGAAGGACTATGTAGAACAGCGAATCGATATGACAGTACTCCATGTAGAGAACAGCAGCCTGGCCGTGGGTAACTCCGTACTAGACGTACTACAGCGTGCGCCAGGCGTTTATGTTGCTAATGATGGCAAAATAGATTTGAAAGGAAAATCTGGCGCAAGTATACTCATTGATGGCAAACTCACTTACCTTGCTGGTGATCAGCTAATCGCTTTCCTAAGGTCCATGCAAAGCTCCGCGGTGCGTAACATAGAGCTGATTACAAATCCATCGGCAAAGTATGATGCTGCAGGCTCGGGAGGAATCATTAACATCCGCTTAAAGAAAAACAATTCTTACGGCCTAAACGGCAATGTTAACCTTGCAGCAGGGTACGGCAAGAATTTCAAATCGAGTGCTGGTGCTAACTTAAATTATAGGGCGAATAAAATAAACGTCTATGGAGATTTTTACCTGAACTACAATAATCGGCTTCGGGAACTCAACATAAACCGTGTGAGTCCTTCCAACACAGGTAACACCTTTTTTGATCAACATACAGAAGCTGACATAGACGACAGAAACCATTATTATAAAGCCGGATTGGATTATTATATCAACGACAATAATGTTATTGGTTTTCAATTTAACGGCCACAACAATTCTGGGGATGACCGAACCGTTAATTACACCCAGATCAGTAGTGATGGGATTGGGCTGGATTCTTTAGTTACGGCAGACAACCCCACTCAGCGGAGCTACAATTACGCTGCTTTTAACCTGAATTATAAGTCGACGATCGACACTTTAGGCCAGGACCTAAATATTGATCTAGACTATGCGTCGTATGACAACAGCATCCAAAATGGTTATGACAATCATTTTCTGGATCCGGCAGGCAATGAATATAAATCGCCTCTGGTCTTTAGGAGTAATGCGCCTGTAAATGTTAACATTCTCTCTGCAAAAGCTGATTACACCTATCCACTAAGCACTGATTCTAAATTATCGGCCGGAATAAAAAGCAGTTATGTTAAAACCGAAAATGATATTGTGTTTGAAAATTTTAATGAAAACAGTTGGGAAAATGACCCAAACAGGAGTAATCAATTTCAATACACAGAAAACATCAATGCAGCTTATCTCAATTTGCAGTTGAAACTGAAAATCGTGGAAATACAATTCGGTTTACGTGCTGAACAAACGAATTCAAAAGGGAACTCCATCACTTTAAATGAGGTAGTTAAGCGCGACTATATCAATTTGTTTCCGACGATCTTTTTAAGGAAAAAGCTATCTGAGGACCACAATGTCGGATTGTCTTATTCCAGAAGGATCGATCGCCCAAACTACGTAACCCTAAATCCATTTGTATACAACATTGATCTCTATACCTTTTCAAGAGGGAACCCTTATCTAAAGCCGCAGTTTACAAATGTGTCCGAATTATCCTATGTTTATAAAAGTAAGCTATATATCACGCTGGGCCACAGTTTAACCAACGATGCGATTACTGAAGTAACGGTACTTAATGCCGAGGACAAGACGCTGATTGTGGGGGAACAGAATCTTGCCAAACAGGAGGTCATTTACATGAGCCTAAGCTTTCCGTTGAAAGTAAGTGAATGGTGGTCAATGAATAACAGCATGAATGTTTCGAAAAACAAGTTCAGCACACCAAACTTGATGGGCTTTCCTTTTGAAAGTGGTAAAACAGCCTACAATTTTAATATTAATCAGACTTTTAACATAAGCCCTTCCACTACGGCCGACTTATCTTTCAATTACCGTTCGGCAAACGTGCATGGAACTTATTTTTTCAGGCCCATGTATAGCACAGATCTGGGCATTAAAAAGTCCTTTGCGGATAAGAAGTTGACCATCTCGCTTGCGGCAAACGATCTTTTCAACACTTATAGAGAACGGATCAAAAGTGTAATTCCCGGGCAGGATTACCGGATCTACCAAAAATATGAAACACAAATTTTCCGAATGGGGCTTTCTTACCGTTTTGGTAGTAACCAGATCAAATCTGTACGTGAACGGTCGAAAAGTTCTGACACTGAAGAAAGACGTGTTAAAAATTAGGTAAAGCACGGATTAACGAGGGTGGGCATACTTTCTTGGTGTAATGTTCTATAGCTTATTAGAAATTATGATTAGTTGATGCCTTTCCAGAATTTATTTGTGGTGTAGCCCGTCTGTACCTTAACCAGATCTTAATGTGATTGGCATTTGTGTCCGGTGCTGGACCTGGCCTCATATACACCTCAGTTCGGTTTTGTGAAACAAGGTGCGAAGGAGGTGCAGTGTAGGTAGGCCTGAGTACGGTATATTTTATAAGCCGTAGCCAAGTCCTCCTCAGCATTAATTTTCCGTTTTCTTTTAGATTAGCATTCGAAATTAATAGATAGTATTGAACAAACCTAGTCGGCCTGAGATTATAATCGGATTTGTACGATATAAATCTATAAATGTTTAACTTATAACAATTCTGCTATTTCACAAACAGCCTCCTGTGGGAACTGGATTTATTGATAGCTTTAACATATACACTCGTACGATTAATTTAGCAATTGACTTTAATTTTACCATTAAATTAAAAAATAAAATGATGATTGTCAATATTTCTGAACTTTGGGTGGCTACATCTGGGATAGAGCAAATAATCTGTTCCTAAAAACGAAGAAGATCACTTTAGACAATAAACCATAACATGAGCATCAGCGCATTTCTTCTACAAGATGCCAGCTGAAGATAGCTGTTTTTGCTTTACCACTACTATTGCTTCAGAAAACAAAAACCTTGTTACGTCTCCTAATTAAGATTCGACAGCCTGCCATTGAGTTGTGGCGGACAAAGTAAAAAGAACCATTGTAAGACATTTACAATAGCTTTAATAATTAAGATGGATGAAGATAGTACGCCTGTATGCTGAATGTGTAGAAGAATGTAGTTCCATTTGGCAGATAATTTTTCTATCCGGCTCCGTCGCTTGTTTCATCTGCAGCAATCGCTGCTTAGATGTTTTATTTCTCGAATGTTTTCTAGGACCCTAAAGTGCCGCTACTTTTTTCTCCCATTTGCTTTTGTTGAGGAAAGCCTTATAATCCTGAATGTGCAGCATGTCGTGAATCGCCTGTTTTTTGTCTTTGCTTTGCTCGTAATAAGCTTTACAGATCTGGTAGCCGATCCAGTAACCCTGATCTGGTAAATTGTCAGGAGTAGAAGTTTTGGAGTTGGCAATCCAGTTGTCGTAACGGTCGAAATACATATCTGGTTTGAACTTGTTCCAAATCTGTTTTTCCTTACCTTTTACCCAATCGAAAAGCACTTTGTTTGCGGTATTACCGCTGATCAGTTCGCCGATGAAGTCGCCCATTCCTTCCCTGATGACGTAACTCAAGGTGGTAGTGTCTTTTTTCATGCCGTCCTGCTGATAATGTACCAGTTCATGTGCAAGCAAATTTGGCAGCATTTCGATGTTGCCCAGACGGGTGCGTTTCTGAAAGCTAAGCTCATCGACCGGGACACTGGGATCGCTAGCCGCTTGGTTCACACCAAGCAATAATCCAAGATCTGTGACCGTTCCGCCGCTGGTGAAAGCACCGATGACAAAGTACACATCCGGAAATTTAGATTGGGCATAAAGCGATTTCATTTTCAGATAGGAGGCCATAAATGCCGGTTTGTATGCATCCGTTTTGTAGGTGTTGTTCCGGATGGCTGCATAAAGCTTAGGCGCCGAGCGGATGTGATCAATAAAGAAGTCAATGCTGCTAACCTTTGCACCCATGTAATCCTCCATCCCTTTACTAGCCCGGTCAAAGTACAGCTTCTTCATGATGGCTTTGAAATTAGCCGTGTCTTTCATGGCCTGGTCGTAAGCTTCCCAGAAATGGTATATGTCTGAGGTGATAAATTCGGATTTTCTTGGATCATCGTTCAGCATCTTTTTACGTTCGGGCACCCTTTCAACCAACTCGGCCCAAGTTGGATTGCTATGTAAGAGCTTCAGATCACTATCCGAAATGATATTCGATTTATTGTTGTAGCCAGCATCAATGGCTTTGTTTAAAATAAGCATAGCCGAGTCTGTTTTACCCTGAAGGCTAAGACAGCAGGCCATGTTGTAATAAGCACCAGCTTTTTTGCTTTTAAAGTCGCTTATTTCGGCAACTATTCCATAGTAGGGCGTTGCAAGTGTAAATTGTTTCGCGTTGTAAAGGCTGTCGGACAGCTTAACAGCAGTTTCAAGCGGCAGTACATTTTGACTAAAAGCAGGGAAAAGCATTGAACTTATCGCAAAGGAAAGGGTGAAAGTTTTGAGTAATGTTTTATTCATAAAAGATTTAAAATTTCATGCTTAAGACCTTCCGGGAAAGAAATCGTTACAGGGCGCTTGTATTTTCGGTTTGTATGACGCGACTTTTAATAGGTCACCAACACGGATAATTCCTGAACCTTCATGAACCAGGTTCTGGCCAAATAAGATCTTATTACCAAAGTTTCGGTAACCGGCTAAGGTTCGCAGTGGTTCCTGTCCTCTAACACCTGTTTGCTGGTTTACGGTGGTGAGTACGCATCGTGCACATGGCTTTACAGCCGAAAACAAGATATCACCTAAATAGAAAGTACTAAAAGTGTCTTCAATGTGAGGGGTTCCTCCTGTAAAGACGAAATTAGGCCGGAAGCGATCCATCAGGATGGGCTCTTCTAACTTTAAATTTAATCCATCTAAGGAAGCCTGACTGATGATCAGGCATGGATAAGCGTCAGCGAAGCTAACAACTTCGGCGTTCGAAGCATAACGCTGATCTACGGCCCGTCTTTCTGCTAAAGGCATTACAACCAGTCTGACTTTCATTTTCATGAATGCTGAAAACCATTCACTTACCAAGCTGCTTACTTCCAATCCATGGGAAATGTCGTCCCAGATCTGCACAGTAATGTTTTCTCCTGTATGCTCGTCGAGGAAGAAAGAGATGGTTTGACTAACAACAATTTTATGTGAGACCGTTAATTTTCCGTTGCCAATGCTTACTTGAAGTAGGGAGAGTTCGAAGTGGTTCCTTTGGGTGATGAAAATACCTTCCTCGTCAATCAACATCCACCTTCTATCATATTGAAGTCCTTTATTTTCTATTAGAGCTTCTTTAAGACTAATGCCGCCTAGAGACTTAATGGGATAGATGTTTATTTCTGAGAGGTTGTACATACTCATAGGCTAAAGATAAAGAACCGTAGTTAATTCTTACCTAAGAAAACAAATAAACTCCAATCCAATTAAAATATTTCTTAAGTAAAAGTGAAAGCCAAATTACCTGTTCGCCGGAAGCCCCGATGCGGCACAACGGGCGGCCATGATCTACTCCTTCTTCGCCAACTGCAAGAAACACGAAGTCCTAAAAACAACAAATTTATTGACACAATTCAAGATACCCACTGTTGATACATTAGGTTGAATATCAATAATTTATGTGATATCAATTCTAATTAAAAAGTTATGAAAAAGTTCACATTAATAATTGGGTTGATATTATTCTTAATACAACCTTTAATTGCACAAGATTTTTTGAATTCCAATGATTCTGGCCCCACCAAAATGGGATGGATGAAAGGGTTTCCACCTCCGAAAGACCATACCGTTTCTGCAGCAGATGGTAGTTACTTTGATTTCCTGCATCACATTACAGCGTTTGTCATAAGAGAAAGTTACTCCCCATCACTGTAGTTCAATCGGTAGACGGAAAACAGATAATTCCATCAAACTTGTAAAAGAGTTCAGTGCAGACGGTAGCCGAAAAACATTTGAAAAAGCGGGCTACACTAACTTGAAGAATTGGAGCTACACGCATGTGGTGGTTATTGTACGGTTTGCATCGCACCCCTTAGCTGCAAATCAAGCAAACGATCCATATTCGCTACCTGCTTATAAAACTTTAGCGAATTATTTTCTCAGTAAAAATAAAAAAACGAAATCATGAAAAGGTTTATTGTAATGCTGGTATCCCTGTTTTTCTACTTGGGTGCTTTTTCACAGGGCCATTACTCAGGTTCCTCTTTTAATCCAGGAGATTTTTTTGCACCGCATGAAGGATGGATCATTCCTGTCTGGTATGGATTCGCCAACCAGAACTACCATAACGCGTCTGGAAATAGATCTGACCAAATAATTAATCCGTCAAATGGAAATCCAACTGCACTTCATATTAAGCAAAACGTAAAAACAAATTCCTTTATATTGATGGCGATTTATGGAGGAAAAGGCAAGATTTTGGGCGCAAATTGGGGAATGATGATCATTCCCACACTAAATAGCCCAACAGCGGACATTGCTTTGGATTATTATACAAGTCAAACGGGCCCTGGAAATTATGTCTTCACGAACAAAAGTTTAGGTATTGGTGACATGTATATACAGCCTATCTGGCTATCCTGGACAAAAGAGAAATTAAGTTACGCTTTTAACTATGGCGTGTGGACTCCAACAGGACGGTATAAGCCTCACGATCTGGACAATGGAGGTCATGGTTATTGGTCGCATAACCTAAGGGTGGCTGCAAGATTAAAGCCAACCCCTAAATTTAGTGTTTCTTTGGCCACAACATTGGAGCTTAACCAATGGCAGAAAGACACCGATTTTAAAGAAGGCGCGCATTTGACCATCGATTTGGGCGGTTCACATGTATTGAATAAAAAAGGGGATGAGGTGGGCCTTTTCGCCCATTATACCAAGCAGGTAAGTGATGATAAAGGCCAAGAGGTCATATTAATAGTTGATCGTGTTGCTGGCGTAGGCGGTTTTTACTCTTATTGGATTAAACCCATGAGAATTGGACTAATGGGAAGAATTACACAGAATTTTTCTGCTAAAAATAGATTTGCAGGTACAGCCGTTCAAGTGGGCGTGAATTTTTTGATTCCCACACATCATTAATCAGATCTAAGAGTGAATACCACGATCCTTTAGGTTTTTATGTTTGATAGACGTGATATTTTGCAGGGTATGCTTTAGCCACTTTAAGGTTTAACTTCTTGCTTTTTGCTGATAGCAAAGAAAAAATAAAGAGCCGATCATATAACGGTTCTAATTTTTCCAGCGCTTGTTTGGTCAGCCTTCGAGGGTTGATGATGGGATTTGTATGTTCTCTCGGGAGACGGTCTGATTCTGTCCCCCACCCTCCTTAAAACAACAAAGCCCACTGATAAATCAGCGGGCTTTGTTGTATATTTCAACTGCGGAGAGAGAGGGATTCGAACCCTCGATACCCTTTTGAGGTATACACACTTTCCAGGCGTGCTCCTTCAACCACTCGGACACCTCTCCTTTTTCAGGATTGCAAAAATATAAAAATTTTTGAATCCTGAACTATACTAATCGATCACTGTGATTTTAACCATATTGGTTTTTCCTTTGCGCTCCATTGGAATCGCAGCAGTATTGATCACGATATCACCTTTTTTGATCAACTTCATGTCTTTCAACAAGCTGTTTACATCAAGGATCGTCTCATCCGTACTTTCGAATTTATCGTAATAAAAGCCTTGTACACCCCAAACTAAACTTAGTGTATTCAACAAGTTAAGGTTGCTTGTAAAAATGTAAGTTAAGGCCTTTGGGCGGTGACTAGAAATTTCAAAAGCAGTATAACCACTAAGGGTCATAGACACAATACCTACAGCATTGGTTTGCTTAGATAAGTTAGCCGCTGTATCACAGATGGCATCGCTTAAAAAGCTTTCCTCACTCGATCTAAGAAACTTTTGCGGATGGAACGGGTAGTTATTGGTTTCAATGTTTTGAATAATCTTCTGCATGGTTTCAATAACGATTAATGGAAACTCTCCAACAGAAGTCTCTCCACTTAACATCACTGCATCTGCACCATCCAATACCGAGTTCGCCACGTCATTAACTTCCGCACGTGTTGGTCTTGGCGTAGTGATCATGCTTTCCAGCATTTGTGTAGCAATGATAACCGGTTTTGAAGCCGCTCTACATTTATTCACAATCATTTTCTGCAACAAAGGAACTTCTTCCATTGGCATTTCAACACCAAGGTCACCACGGGCAACCATAATTCCGTCAGAAACGGCAATGATCTCGTCTATATTGGCAATAGCTTCAGGTTTTTCGATCTTCGCGATTACCCTTGCTGTTTTACCTCTTTGTTTGATAATCTCTTTTAATTCAACGATGTCAGCAGCGTTACGAACGAACGAAAGTCCGATCCACTCTACATCATTTTTAAGTACAAACTCCAGGTTATCTCTGTCTTCAGGAGTTAATGAAGGAATAGAAACCTTAGTGTTTGGCAAATTAACCCCTTTTCTCGACGTCAGGATACCACCATGTACAACTTCACAAATTACTTCGTCGTTGTAATTGGTTTCCAGTACACGCATTTGCAACTTTCCGTCATCCAAAAGGATCACTTCACCTGCTTTAACGTCTTTAGGGAATGTAGTATAAGTGATATAAATACGCTCTTCATTACCGATACATTCATTTGTCGTAATAATGGTTCTGGCACCATTTACCAGGTGAATTCCGCCATCTTGTACCATACCGATACGGATTTTAGGGCCTTGTAAATCGGCTAGAATTCCTACGTTATAATGGTGTTTTTTATTAATCTCACGTATGGTGTCTAAGGTTTCCTGGTGATCAGCTTGTGAACCGTGGGAGAAGTTTAGTCTGCAGACATCTAATCCTGCATTAAACATACTAAATAAGACTTCTGGTTTGGCTGATGCCGGACCCAACGTGGCAACTATCTTCGTTCTTGAATGAAAAGGTTTCATTTATTTTTGCAATTAGTTATAACTAACCGGTAATGAAGCCACTAGATAATATCCAGCGACATATGGCTAATTTGTTATTAAAATATATTATAAAATCAAATATAGTGTATTTAATACACCTAAAATGTAAAAATTACAATATCAAATTTTCTTTTGACTTCAGTTTATAGGGATCAATTTTTGCAGCCACCTGAATATCAGGCAATTTGTTCAAGCCTGTAAGCAAGTAATTTAAATCTTCCTGGTGCAGGTATTGCCTAATCACCATAAAATAATCCACTTTATCGAGTTCTGGAATTAAAAATCCTTCCCGATTGCGGTTATTCACAATAAAATATTCAATTTCGCCCTCTTCAACAAAATAATAATACTTCGAAAAGGCAAGGGCTGGTTCATCAATATTGAAAAAAACTTCATGATCATCCACCTTTTCCAAATTTAAATGGAGTGCTGTATTTATCTTGTGGCAAAGCACATAATCCTTTAAGGGTGCGGTGATTGCAAGCAGGATAAAATCAAGATCCAGGGAGAGTTTGAGGTAAGTTTTATTCAAAACAGTTGCTTTATTTTAAGATGCGAAATTATAAAAGTAATTTTACTTTACTGTTTGAAATAAAAACATTAAAATTGATAGTAAAATAAAAACATTTGAAATGTGTTAGTTTTTATTTTTCTTTGCACTGAATTATTTAACCATTAAATTATAACATTATGTCTGATATTGCTTCAAGAGTTAAGGCTATTATCGTTGAAAAATTAGGTGTGGATGAGAGCGAGGTTACCCCGGAAGCTTCCTTCACGAACGACTTGGGTGCGGATTCTTTGGATACTGTGGAACTTATCATGGAATTCGAAAAAGAATTCAATGTAGCAATTCCTGATGATCAAGCTGAAACCATTGGTACAGTTGGTCAAGCAGTTGCTTATCTAGAGAAAAACGTAAAGTAAACATACGGTCTCCGTATAATCCGTATAAATGGAATTAAGAAGAGTAGTAGTTACAGGTTTAGGTGCGCTCACTCCAATAGGCAATACTGTTCCAGAATTCTGGGACAGTTTGTTAAATGGGGTGAGCGGCGCTGCGCCTATTACAAGTTTTGACGTCGAAAAGTTCAAAACAAAATTTGCATGTGAACTGAAGAACTTCAACCCTGAAGACTTCATGGATAGAAAAGAAGCACGCAAATTAGATCAGTTTGTTCAATATGCAATCGCCTCAACAGCTGAAGCGGTACAAGATGGCCAATTCGATTTTACCCAATTAGACACCAACCGTGTTGGTGTGATCTGGGGATCTGGAATTGGTGGCATAAAGACCTTTATGGAAGAAATGAGGAACTTTTTCTCTGGTGATGGTACACCAAGATTCAATCCTTTCTTCATTCCTAAATTGATTATTGATATCGTTTCAGGACATATCTCCATCAAATACGGACTTAGAGGTCCTAATTTTGCTACCGTATCTGCCTGTGCTTCTTCAACGAATGCCATGATTGATTCTTATAATTATATTCGCCTTAACATGGCCGATGTAATTATCAGTGGTGGATCTGAAGCAATTATCAATGAAGCTGGTATTGGCGGTTTTAATGCAATGCACGCCTTATCTACACGTAATGATGATCCGGCTACCGCTTCCAGACCTTTCGATAAAGATCGTGACGGTTTTGTTGCAGGCGAAGGCTCTGGTACCATCATTTTCGAAGAGTTGGAGCATGCTAAAAAGCGTGGTGCTAAAATTTATGCAGAAATTGTTGGTGGCGGAATGAGCGCAGATGCCAATCACATTACAGCTCCCCATCCTCAGGGTTTAGGAGCAAGAATGGTGATGTCAAATGCCTTGAAAGATGCACAAATGACCACTGCTGATATTGATTATATCAATGTTCACGGTACGTCGACACCACTTGGTGACTTTTCAGAAACACAAGCAATTGTAGACCTTTTCGGTGAAGATGCTTATAAACTGAATATCAGTTCAACAAAATCAATGACAGGTCACTTATTAGGTGCTGCGGGCGTTGTTGAAGGTATTGCGGCCATCCTGGCAGTAAGAAATGATATCGTTCCTCCAACAATAAATCACTTTACAGATGACCCTCAGTTAGATTCTAAACTGAACTTTACCTTTAATAAAGCTGAAAAACGCACCATTCGTGCTGCGTTAAGCAATACTTTTGGGTTTGGTGGGCATAATGCATCTGTAATTTTTAAAAAATACGAGGAATAGAAGTAGTGATTTTTACTAATTAATGCCATTATTAAATTTCTATAAACTCCACTTATCTCGTGATAGGGAGTTTATTAAAAAGCTGAAAAACATTTTAGGCTTTGTGCCTGGTAATGCCGTTTTATATAAAATGGCATTCAGGCACCGGTCTGTAGCGAAAGTTTTAAAGAATGGCAGTAAGAGCAGCAATGAACGCCTTGAATTTTTAGGCGATGCTATTCTAGGGGCTGTTATTGCCGAACTGCTCTTTAAGGCTTACCCTTATAAAGAAGAGGGCTTCCTAACAGAAATGCGCTCTAAAATCGTGAACAGGGTAAACTTAAACCAGCTTGCCCGGAAGATGGGATTTGACCAGCTTCTGGTTTTTGACCAAAAAATGGTCAATGTATCCACCAAAAATCACTCGATGCTTGGCGATGCCTTTGAGGCCCTTGTAGGTGCCGTCTATTTAGACAAAGGCTATAACTTCACCAAAGATTTCCTGCTTAAACGTATTGTTAAGCCATATATCGACGTACACACCTTAGAGCTTACAGAAACCAACTTTAAAAGCAAGTTGATCGAATGGTGCCAGCGTCATGGAAAAGACGTTACATTCGACCTGGTGTCGAACGTTGAAGGTGATAGCCCTAAACTTTTTACCATCCAGGCAGTTATAGACGGCGAAAGTTATGGTATAGGAAGAGACTACAACAAGAAAAACGCGGAAAAACAGGCGGCAGAGAAAACCTGCGAGGCACTTTCTCTATAATACGTTTACTTATTAAGCGTGTCTTTATATTTTTTATAGCATTCCCTGATGTATTTCAGTGCATCGTATTCCGACCAGTTTTTTGCGGTTTCATACTCCGGCCTGTAATTTAACATAAAGTCCTCCAGCTCTTTACCGCTTAGGTCGGTATGTTGTTTAATCAACGATTCATTGAAATAACCGTCTATTTGCGTTTGCTGCAGCTCGGTATTGTAATACTTGTTAAATCTCCTTGCATTTTTAGGCGTACGGCCAAACAGTTCATATATGGCTGTTAGTGGCGTAAATATATAGGAAAGCACTGGCGGCTTGCCACCATAATAAGAGCCTTTATCCCTGAAATCCTGTTTTACTTCATTCAGTTCCTGTCTCTTACTTTTTCCGTATATGTTTACTTCAGCTAGTGTTGTTCCACGATCTAAGTAAATAACCACATCCTTTACAGACGGAATAACATGCTGTGCATCTGCATAACTTTGTTTGTAAACCAACAGCGTATCGCCTGGATGGGCATTGATCTGGAATAAACCAAAATCATCACTTCTTACCGTCACCTTATTTTTTTTATTATAAATCTCCGCGGCGGCAACACGGCTCTGCGTGCCCTTTTCCATGATTACGCCTCTGATAATACCTGTTTCCTGTGCTGCAGAACTAAAAACAGCGCTAGTAAACACTAAAAAAAAGATAATACAGGTGAGTTTCACGTTCATATTTAAAAGATATAACCACAAAAATAGGCATTGTTATTCAGGGAATATGTTAAAAAATCTTAAATCTAACAAAGGAATAACACGCATACTTTCAACGATTAAACAATAAATTATATCTTTGCACATGATAAAATCAATGACAGGTTACGGCCTGGCCTCTACCGATCATGAAAATGTTAAATTTTCTGTAGAGATCAAATCTTTAAACAGTAAGTTTTTAGAACTCAGCTTAAAGCTTCCCAAAGCTTATAATGAGAAGGAATTATTTTTACGTAACCTTTGCAGCAAGGACATTGAAAGAGGTAAAGTTAACGTGTCTATTAATGTTGAACGTACCGATGAGCAATTAAAAGGTGCCCAGATCAACACAGAACTCCTTACTAAATATTACAATCAATTAGCCGCCATAAACGAAACTTTAGGGGCAAATTCTACAAACTTATTACAGGCTGCCCTGGCTTTACCCGAAGTGATCAACTACACTGAAGAGGAAGGCAAAGAATCAGACTGGCCTATTCTGCAAAATACTTTCTTTAATGCACTGGCTAATTTCAACCAGTTCAGGGTAATGGAAGGCAATGTGTTAAAAGCAGATCTTGAACTTCGTATAAAAAATATCCTTGGTTTTTTTGAAAAAGTCGAAGAATTAGCGCCACTACGTATTCCCCAGGTGAAGGCACGCCTGAACCAGTTTCTGGAAGAAAACCTGGTAAAGATCAATATCGATCAGAACCGTCTGGAGCAGGAACTTATCTATTATATAGACAAGCTTGACATCACCGAGGAACGTATCCGCCTGAAAAGTCATTGCGACTATTTTATCGAGACCTTAAACGGCTCTGATACTAATGGTAAAAAGCTAGGCTTTATCTCCCAGGAAATTGGTAGAGAAATCAATACCATGGGTGCAAAAGCAAATGATGCACAGATACAGCAGCTGGTTGTTGGCATGAAGGAAGAATTGGAAAAGATTAAAGAACAACTGCTTAACGTATTGTAGCAGCATGGATACGCAAATGACACAAGGTAAATTAATTATATTCTCAGCCCCTTCCGGTGCTGGAAAAACCACCATCGTAAAACACTTATTAAAAAAATTCCCTTCCCTTAGTTTCTCCATCTCGGCCACTACGCGAGAATCGAGAGGCGACGAAATGCACGAAAAGGACTATTACTTTATTTCTAAGGAAGCGTTCCTGCACAAAGTTGCCCATCAGGAATTTGTAGAATTTGAAGAGGTCTATAACGGTACATTTTATGGCACCTTACGTTCTGAGATCCAAAGGATCTGGGATGAAGGCAAACACGTTATTTTTGATATCGATGTAGAAGGCGGTCTACGTTTAAAGCGTAAATACGAAGAAAATGCCCTGGCTATTTTTGTGCAACCTCCTTCCCTTGAAGTTTTAAAGGAGCGTTTAACAGGCCGTGGTACAGACAGCGATTCGAAATTAAGAGAACGTTTCATTAAAGCTGAAAAAGAACTGGAATATGCCGATAAGTTTGATGTTGTACTAAAAAACTATGACTTGGAAACAGCCTGTGCAGAAGCCGAAAAACTGGTTAGTGATTTCATTAATAAGCCTTAATCCTTAAATACATTCATGAAGACAGGCCTTTTTTTTGGATCATTTAATCCGGTGCACCTTGGTCACCTGGTTATCGCCAATTACATGGCAAATTATACGGCGCTTAACGAGGTTTGGTTAGTCGTATCGCCGCATAACCCTTTGAAAAACAGAAAAGGCCTGTCTAATATGTACGACCGTTTAGAGATGGCCCGTTTGGCTACCGAAAATTCAAGCAACCTCAAAGTGAGCAACATTGAATTCGGATTACCACAGCCCTCTTACACCATTGATACCCTCACCCACCTCCATGAAAAATATCCTGAACGGGAATTTGCCATTATTATGGGTGCTGACAACCTGAGCTCTTTCAAAAAATGGAAGAACTATGAGGTGATTCTTAAAAATTATGAAATTTATGTGTACCCACGGCCGGGTGTTGAAGTAGAGGAATGGAAAAACCATCCCTCTGTGATTATGACAGAAACGCCACAAATGGACATCTCTTCTACCTTTATCCGCAAAGCGATACAGCAGAAAAAAAATGTACAATATTTAGTGCCCGATTCTGTTATCGCTTTTATGGACGGTAAAAATATGTACCGCTAATCCTTTAAAATAGCCTGTATAACACAAATATACACGGTCTTTTATGTAGGTCTATCTTTTCCTGTCTCCATTGTCCAATGGACATCGTTTTTACAAATTCTGTTTCGGCAGTCAGGTCGCAGGCAATGCACAACAACGATTGTGGTGCTGCATTTTTCAATACATCATCTAACAAAGAATTATTGCGGAAAGGGGTTTCCATGAATATCTGCGTCTGTTTGTACTTTGCGGCAGTTTGCTCCAGTTCTTTAATTCGTTTACCACGCTCTACTTTGTCTATAGGCAGGTAGCCATGAAAAGTAAAACTTTGGCCGTTAAAACCAGAGGCCATTAAAGCAAGCAGAATAGAGTTTGGCCCTACCAATGGAACTACGGTTATGCCTCTTCTGTGTGCCTCTGCAACGATATCAGCACCTGGATCAGCGATACCCGGGCATCCTGCCTCACTCATCAAACCCACATCTTTTCCGGTCATCAGCTCCTTAAAATAAGGAACCAGCGAAGCGGCACGTTTATGTTTACCATAGTCGTGAATCACTAACTCACTCTGTGGGCGTTTTAATCCCGCTTCTTTTAAAAACTTACGGGCTGTTTTTTCATTTTCTACTATATAAGTATCTATTGCATTGATAGTATCCACCAGGTAAGGGGTAAAAGATTTGGCGGTTGCATGCTCTGCTAAAGGAACAGGTACTAAGTATAAGGTGCCTTTTTTCATTGATCTGTATAATTGTTTATTGGTCATGAAACTATCATAAGATGATAGACATAACCGCTATTGCATACAAAAGAAATGAATAATTATGGGGAAAGAGAAAGCGGTTTGGTTTTTTATTCAAAATTTTGTAAATTGTATCTTCGTTCAAAAGAACATTTAACTGTATATTGACTAACCAGGCAAATATAGTTAGGCATTCACCCCGCTCACTATCAATATATTTCATACATAATTAAACCATTTCCATTTTTGGAACTCCAATAGGTATAGTGATCGTCGGATAACTTAAACACACACACATGAAAAACTTGTTCAAACTACCGGTACTCGTTTTAGGACTTATACTCCTGCTAGCCGGAACCACACAGAAAGCTACTGCGCAGGATTACGATGTATCACTGCAAACATTTTACGATGAACTATCACCCTACGGAACCTGGATACAAGACCGCGAATACGGTTATGTATGGCGTCCGGATGTAGATCAACGTGATTTCAGACCTTATTACACCGATGGCCGTTGGGTAATGACCGAATATGGCAATACATGGGTATCAGATTATGACTGGGGTTGGGCACCTTTCCACTACGGAAGATGGGTAAATAACCGCTACAATGAATGGGTATGGATACCAGATACCGTTTGGGGCCCTGCATGGGTAACCTGGAGAAGCGGTGGTGGCTATTTCGGCTGGGCACCACTTGGCCCGGGCATCAACATCAACGTTAATATCGGTGGTGGTGGTTATTATGACATCCCGCATTCATGGTGGGTATTTGTGCCACAAAGGAACATCTATTACGACAGGTTCCCAAGGTACCGTGGTTATGGTAACGTTAACATATTTCAACAAACCACCATTATCAATTATGTTGGTCAACGAAACAAACACACCTACTTTACCGGTCCTCGACGTGATGACATCAGACGTGCCACAAACCGCGATGTTACCGTATACAATGTAAACCGCAGCAACCGCGCTGGAAGATCGACCATTTCGAACAATACCGTTAATATTTATAACCCACGTTCTAATAGAAATTCCGACAATAACAGTAACCGTACGCCTGCTCCAAGAACTGTAGTACCTGAAAGTACTTATAGTAATAACAGAAACGTGGTGAACCGTGACGGGAAAGCAAACACACGTAACAACGCAGAGAGCCGTTCCAGCCGTACTGCTGTAGAAAGAGGTACAACCCGCACAGAAACATCTGCTACACCACGCGCTGAACGTAGCCGTGAGCGAGTATTACAAGGTGAGCAAAGAACTATGGAGCAGCAGGGAAATGTGCCAGCGAGAACGCAACGTACACAACGTGCAGAGCAATTGCAGGGACAGGAACGTGAACGCCAGCAGCAGGCAGCTACACGAGCACAAGCAGAACGGTCACAACGTGTTCAGGAAATGCAAGCGCAGCAACAGGAACGTAGCCGCCAGCAGCAAGTTCAGCAGCAACAACAAGCGCAGGAACGAAGTCGTCAGCAACAGCAGAGTGCTCCTCGTCCTCAAGTACAACAACAAAATAATGAAAGCCGCGGAGGTGGAGAAGCATCAGGCGGAAGCCGCTCTTCCAGAAGCAACCGAGGATAGTAAAAGTATAAAACGGCGAAGCCGGCCGTAAATGGCCGGTTTTTCTTTTATATATTATATTTACCTTTGCAGCCTCATTCAAGCATACATGCTTAACTTTTTATGATTCACCCAGAAATAGAAAAACGAAAAACATTTGCCATTATAAGTCACCCCGATGCTGGTAAAACTACATTAACAGAAAAGTTCTTACTTTTTGGAGGGGCCATTAATACCGCAGGTGCGGTAAAACGGAACAAAGCTAACCAAAGCAATACTTCAGATTTTATGGAGATTGAAAAGCAACGTGGTATATCTGTTGCTACCTCCGTAATGGGCTTTGAATACAACGGGAAACGCATTAACATCTTAGATACGCCAGGTCACAAGGATTTCGCTGAAGATACTTACAGAACTTTATCAGCAGTAGATAGTGTTATTTTGGTGGTCGACTGTGTGAAAGGTGTAGAGGAACAAACCGAAAAGCTGATGGCCGTTTGCCGGATGCGTAACACTCCGGTAATCATTTTTATCAATAAAATGGACCGTGAGGGTAAGGATGCCTTTGACCTGCTTGATGAAATTGAAACTAAATTAAACATCAGCCTGTGTCCATTATCTTGGCCAATTGGTCAGGGACATACCTTTAAAGGGGTTTATAGTATCTATAACCGCCACCTTAATCTTTTTGAGCCTGATAAAACCAAGATTGCGACCAACGTCATTGAAGTAAGTGACCTGGATGATAAAAACCTCGAAAATTTCCTGAAACCACAAGAATTGGACGGCCTGAAAAGCGACCTTGAACTGGTACATGGTGTTTATGGCGACCTTGATCCAAGCATGTACACTGAAGGTTTATTAGCCCCGGTGTTTTTTGGAAGTGCTATTAACAACTTCGGGATTAAAGAACTACTGGATACCTTTATCAAAATTGCCCCAAGTCCGAGAAGCCGCGAAGCGGAACAACGTGAGGTAATGGTAGCTGAGAAAAATTTCACAGGCTTTGTATTTAAGATCCATGCCAACCTTGATCCTAAGCACCGTGACCGTATCGCCTTTTTAAGGGTATGCTCCGGTAAATTCGAACGTAACAAATTTTACTATCATACCCGTCAGGGAAAGAAACTAAAGTTTTCTAACCCCATGGACTTTATGGCCAATGAGAAAAGCATAGTTGAAGAAGCCTGGCCAGGCGATGTAGTCGGTTTATACGATAGCGGTAACTTTAAAATCGGCGATACCTTAACTGAAGGAGAACAATTGCAGTTTAAAGGCATTCCAAGCTTCTCTCCTGAGATATTTAAGGAAGTAGAGAACAGAGATCCTTTAAAAACCAAACAGCTGGAGAAAGGCATACAGCAGCTTACCGAGGAAGGCGTTGCACAGTTATTTACACAACAGCCAGGTAACCGTAAGATCGTTGGTGCTGTGGGCGAATTACAATTTGAGGTAATCGCTTTCCGATTGGAGCACGAATATGGTGCAAAAGCAAGCTTCAGAACGTTAACCTATGGCCGTTCGAATTGGGTAACCTCAAAAGACAAGACCAAACTGGAAGAATTTCTGAAACGTAAACAACAACATATTGCCAAGGATAAAGATGGCAACAATGTGTTTTTAGCAGATAATGACTTCATGATCAACATGACCATGCGTGATTATCCGGATATTGAATTCCATAAAACATCTGAGTTTAAATAAAAACAGGGGCAATTAAGACGATTAATTGCCCCTGTTCTTTTACATGCCTTCGAGTGCAGCTTCACTACTGTCCAGGGTTTCGACGGCTCAGGCTCGCTTTTCGCACGCATATCATCCAAGCATTGCCGGATGATATGCGTGCGAAAGCTGTGTCAGTTGCGTTGTTTCCACGTACATAATAGAAGCTGCATGGGAACCGCAGCGGGGTGGTAATCTAGCTTTTTTAATCCAGCACGCAGCGGAAACCAGTATGTTCTAATCCGGAATCCGGTGAAGTTTCCATTCGTGAAGTTACCCTGTACCCCTCGCAATACGAGGAATTACACAGAAATGAGCCTCCTCTGAGTACAGCTTCCGATATACCGCACCATTCCCAAACATTCCCCGCCATATCAAACAGGCCATAACCATTTGGCGCATACGACATCACCGCTGCTGCACCTATTGAATTATCCCAGTTTGTATTTTGGTACGGGAAGCTCCCCTGCCAGGTGTTTGCTTTTGGCAACCCACTTTCAACAGGCTCACTGCCCCATGGGTAGCGCGCCTCCTTTTTACCACCTCTGGCGGCAAATTCCCATTCCGCCTCTGTAGGCAGCCGCTTTCCCGCCCAGGTGGCATAAGCATTTGCATCATCCCAGGATACGTGTACAACCGGGTAGTTTTCTTTGCCGCTCAGGTTGCTTCCCGGGCCTTGCGGATGTTTCCAGTGAGCACCTTTTTTCCATGTCCACCACTGGGATGGGTCATTCAGTGGCACAGCCTTGGTAGTAGGCGTAAAGACCAGCGAAGCAGCCACAAAAATGCTATCATGTGGCTTAGGAGTACCAGCAGGCAACTGCTGTTTCAATATTTCCCAATCCGGTATTTTTTCTGCAGTGGTTACATAACCGGTGGCCTCCACAAACTGCTGAAACTGGGCATTAGTCACTTCAGTTTTATCCATCCAGAAACCTTTATCCGGGGCTGGGATCCAGGCCATGCCGGTAGTATCTGCCAGACCGCCTGAAGTAGCAACCGGGAACTGTTGCGACGCAAAACGTACCGTCGGCATGTTACCACAAGTGCGGCCTCCCCTCACATCAACCAGCACTTCTTGTGGTGTGCAGCCTGTAAAGGCAAGCACATAAAAAAAGGCGGCTACACATGCTGTATTGAAAGTTTTACTCATAAATATGCGATAGTTATAACCTGCTGTCGTAAACAATTGTTCTGGTTCATAAAGATTTATCCCTACAATCGCTATCAACTTTGTAAAATGCATAAAAACTAACAAGTCACCTGTTAAGCGACTTGTTAGCAATTTAGTAATGTTTATTGAGCACCCAAATTTGCCACCGTAGGCCAACCTGGGTTTTGGTAAATGGCCGATGTATTGATGTCACCAGCATTAGCCGTAATAATTAAATGTTGTACCGCAATTGGTTCCAGGTAATGGGCTTCGGTCCACTTATACCCATTGTAAACAAAATTGCT
>NZ_JAZQNU010000010.1:0-5648 GCF_045627485.1 Pedobacter sp.
TACTTTCGCATTTTGATAACTACATCCGTAGTTTTTTAAACTTCAGAAAACTGCTTTTTAAAGGAGTTTATTTCGTTTTGGTGATGCAAATATAAGTCGGAGGCCAAGCGGTCTTAGGAAGACAATAGAGAGGGACAACTCCTTGGCACACAGAACGACATGGCTACGACGACTTAGCTACTTTCGCATTTTGATAACTACATCCGTAGTTTTTTAAACTTCAGAAAACTGCTTTTTAAAGGAGTTTATTTCGTTTTGGTGATGCAAATATAGGTACAAATCTATTTTCTGCAAGTTATTTTTATAAAAAAAAATGAGGTTTATAGTAAGTTGTTGTTGTTCAGTACCTCTAAAATTAAATTATTTTCGAATCCCCTGCTCAACAAGTGCGAAATAAGCTTGTGCTTCTTTTTATAAGGGTCTTTTTCTGTGATTGTACGTAATTTTTTCTCTGCTGCATCGGCTATTGCTTTCAGGTAATCGTCGTAATCCAGTCCGTTTAAAGCACGAATAATCATCTTCTCGGGAACCTTTTTAAATTTCAGGCCCTGCCTAATTTTAATCTTTCCCCATTTATTGATGTTAAATTTACCCGAAACATAGGCTTTGGCAAATCTTTCCTCATTTAAAAAGTTGGTGACAATCAATTCAGAGATCACTTCTTCAACCTCTGCGTAGTGCAGCCCCCAATCATATAATTTATTACGCACTTCTTGCTGTGCCCGTTCCTGGTATGCACAATAATGCTCTGCCTTTGCTAAGGCAGTTTTCTTGTCATATACGGGCGGTTTCTTATCATTTGTTTCCAATTCTTCAAATTTACGCATATCAAATTAAAGGTACAGATCAAATAAGCTAGTTTCAGAAAATCAGGTGGTAAATACCTACATTAGGGCATGAAAAACAGTTATCGCAGGGTTGTCGTAAAAATTGGCTCCAATGTGCTGACCCGTGAAGATGGTTTACCTAATGTTCAACGTATGGAACACCTTGTTGCACAGTTGTCAGCGATCAAAAAACAAGGAATAGAAGTGGTTGTGGTTTCTTCGGGGGCGGTTGCTGCAGGAAGAAGTTTAATCAAGATTCAGGAAAAACAAAATACCGTAGCAGCCAGGCAACTCCTTGCCTCTATTGGGCAGATACAACTGATTAACACCTATCTGCAACTTTTTGGGAAACATGATTTGTTATGTTCACAAGTGCTGGTGACTAAAGAGGACTTTCGCGACCGGATGCACTACCTGAACATTAAAAACTGCCTGGACATTCTGTTGAAGCACCAGGTCATCCCCGTGGTGAATGAGAATGATGTGGTGTCGGTAACTGAACTCATGTTTACGGATAATGATGAGCTTGCCGGTTTAATTGCTTCGATGTTAAATGCTGATGCCCTCATCATTCTCTCTAATGTGGATGGTATTTATAACGGCGATCCCAAACTCGAGGCCAGTAAAGTCATCGAGGTAATTGAACCAGGCGCCAACCATCTGGCTTCTTTTATCACAAAAATGAAGTCGGGATTTGGCCGTGGTGGCATGGTTACGAAACTTTCCATGGCCCAGAAAGTGGCCAAATTGGGTATACCTGTACACATCGCCAATGGCACCCGTGAAAACGTGATAACGGATTTAATGGCGGGAAAAGTGATTAACACTCATTTTTTAGCTGAAAAGAACACTTCCGGTAAAAAGAAGTGGATTGCACATTCCGAGAACTCAGCTACAGGCATTGTTAAGTTAAATGCTGGTGCCAAAGAAGCTTTGTTGTCTGGAAAAGCCAGCAGTTTATTGCCTGTAGGTCTTTTGGCTGTAGAAACTGAATTTTCCAAAGGTGATATTATTAAGTTGGTGGGAGAGGATGATGAACTGATTGGCCTTGGTATTGCTGAGTATGGTGCCGATAAAGCCAGGGAAAGGCTTGGTGAAAAGGGCCAGAAACCATTGGTACATTATAATTATTTTTACGCCGTAAAGAATTAATAGCGAATAGCACATCAACATGGAAAATAATCGTTACTTCCAGCATGCATTGGAAGCATCAAGGGAGATTTCGCTTCTGAATACTACACAAATCAATGCCGTATTATTGGATCTGGCCGATGCTGTGGATCAACATAGCTCACAAATTATAACGGAAAATGCTAAAGATTTAGCTTTAATGGCTGTTGAAGATCCTAAATATGATCGTTTAAAATTAACAAGGAAAGTCATTGCTGATATCGCCAACGACATCAGGCAAGTGGCTGCTTTAAGCAGCCCGCTAGGGCAGGTGCTGCTGGAAAAAACCATGCCCAATGCTTTGAAGATTTCAAAAGTAACTGTGCCTTTGGGGGTAGTGGGTGTTATTTATGAAGCCCGGCCCAATGTTACGCTTGATGTGTTTTCATTATGTTTCAAAACAGGTAATGTGTGTGTATTGAAAGGTGGCAGCGACGCTGCACATTCTAACCTGACCATTGCAGCCATCATTCAGGATGTATTGAAGGCACACCACCTTAATCCTGCTTTTGTAACTTTGTTACCTTCAGACCGCCAGGCCACACATGATTTGTTGCATGCAGTAGGTTATGTAGATGTCATTATCCCCCGTGGTAGTCAACAGCTGATCAATTATGTTCGCGAAAACAGCCGCATCCCTGTCATTGAAACCGGTGCAGGAATTGTTCATATATATTTCGATTCAGATGGCGATGCGGAAAAAGGGAAAGCCATTATCATGAATGCAAAAACCAGGCGGGTCAGTGTGTGTAATGCACTCGACTGCCTGTTGATTCATGAGGATCGCCTGGACGATTTGCCTTCAATGCTGTCATTAATGGCCGATCAACAAGTGGAGGTTTTTGCTGATGAACAAGCCTATCAACATTTGAAAGGACATTATCCTGAACATTTATTACAGCCGGCCAGTGCTGAACACTATGGTACAGAATTTTTGGATTACAAAATGTCAGTGAAAACAGTAGCTGGCCTGGATGAAGCATTAGCACACATTGCCGTTTACAGCTCTAAACACAGTGAGGCCATTATTTCAGAGCATCCGGAACACCTCGAACGCTTTTTAAACGAGGTAGACGCAGCAGCAGTATACGCCAATGCTTCTACGGCCTTTACTGACGGTGGGCAGTTTGGTTTGGGTGCAGAAATTGGTATTTCTACACAGAAACTTCATGCGAGAGGTCCAATGGGACTCGAGGCGTTAACAAGTTATAAATGGTTGATTAGAGGAGAGGGACAAATAAGATAACATGGAAAATAACCATAACATTCAATATATAGGTCATTTAATTCATGCCGATGCTCATTTAGCTAAACCGGATTCCATTATAGACAACCTGGTAATTGACAGCAGAAGCGTGATAGACCCGGAATGCACACTTTTCTTTGCCATCGTTGCCCAGCGCGATGGGCATGAGTTTATCAAGGATGCTTATGAGCGTGGCGTTCGAAATTTTGTCATCAGCAATATTACTTTTTTATCACCCTTTGATGATGCCAATTTCTTGGTGGTACACAATGTGCTCCAGGCACTGCAGCAACTTGCCCGTGACAACCGACAACGGTATACCTTGCCAGTCCTGGCCATTACCGGTAGTAACGGTAAAACCATCGTGAAAGAATGGCTGTATCAGCTGCTGGCGCCTGATTATAATGTGGTGCGAAGCCCCAGGAGTTTTAATTCTCAAATTGGAGTACCGTTATCCGTATGGCAGATTAGTGAGGAACACACCCTTGGAATATTTGAAGCAGGTGTATCAAAAAATGAAGAAATGCAGGTGCTGGCCGATATCATTCAGCCCACCATAGGCATATTAACCAATATCGGCGAGGCTCATGCAGAGGGTTTTTCTTCACGAAAAGATAAACTGCTGGAGAAACTAAAGTTGTTTCAGCAGGTAGAAACCTTTATTTATAACCCCGAATACACTCCCGAACTGAGTGAAAAAGAGCTTCCGGGGCAGATAAAGTTCTCCTGGAGCATGAAGCAGGATGCTGACCTTAAGGTTTTATTTGTAGAGCCTATCGACAACCGAAGTTATCTCCGGGCCTTATATAAAGGCATGGAAGTTCAATGCCTGATTCCTTTTAGTGATAAAGCATCCGTAGAAAACGGCATCATTTGCTGGGCTACTTTATTGGCTTTGGGTTATACAGCGGAAGAGGCAGACTTGCGCCTGGAGAAACTGAATCGCATCAGTATGCGCCTGGAGTTGAAAAATGGGATTAACAATTGTTCAGTAATCGATGATTCCTATAGTGCCGATATCTCCTCGCTGGCTATTGCGCTTGATTTTTTAAACTCCCAAAATCAACATGCACGCAAAACAGTAATCTTATCTGATTTCTACGAAACTGGAAAAAATGACCTGTCGTTGTATGAAGAGATCGCTTTTTTGCTGCGCCAGAAACAGGTGAATAAGCTTATTGGAATAGGTCCTCATATTACTGAATTCACTGAATCTTTTGATATGGAGACTGATTTTTATGAAACTACACAAGCTTTTATTGACGATTTTCCCGCGCAGCATTTCAATAATGAAACGATATTAGTGAAGGGGGCAAGGAAGTTTGAGTTTGAACGTATCAGTAAATTACTGACGCAGAAAATCCATGATACTGTAATGGAGATCAACTTAAATGCTTTGCTGAGTAACCTTCGTTTTTATAAATCAAAATTAAAACCTGGCGTTAAAGTAATGGCCATGGTCAAAGCATTTTCCTATGGCAGTGGAAGTTTCGAAATTGCCAACGTGTTACAATACCACAAAGTCGATTACCTGACCGTTGCTTATGCCGATGAGGGCATTGCCCTTCGGAAAGCGGGAATTACTTTGCCTATTATGGTGATGAGCCCGGAGCCTTACGCTTTTGAGGCCATTTTAAAATATAAACTGGAGCCAGAGTTGTATAACCTGGATATCTTAAAAGGCTTTTTGAATTTCCTGCCTGATTACGAACATACCTACCCGGTTCATTTGAAAATTGACACAGGAATGCACCGATTAGGTTTTGACGAAACCGAAGTTGATGAGTTGATCACGTATGTTACAGGCGACACAAAAGTAAAGGTAATGTCGGTATTTTCACACCTGGTGGCCAGCGACGATCCGGAGCAAGACGACTATTCACAGTACCAATTAAGTCGCTTCTTGGTGGAAGATCAAAGCTTGGCTATATCAATGGTCATATCAAACCCCTTGACCCCTCTTCACAAGCATATGAAGCTTGGCAGTGTAAGGACCAACTGGTAATGTCATGGCTACTCAATTCTATGGAGAATCAAATCGCAGAGATCTTTAGCTACTCTGGATCCTCCATGGAACTATGGGAAACTGTGAAGGAGATGTATGGAAATCAGAACAATGCAGTCCGTATTTTCCAGTTAAAAAGGGATCTTTCAAATCTTCAAAAGAATGACAAGTCCTATGTTCAATTGCTGGGAAGCATGAAGAATATGTGGAACGAACTGGCATTATATCGTCCCTTTACAACTGATGCAGCAGAGTTAAGGAAACGAGAAGAGGAGGATAAGATTTTCCAACTTCTAGCCAGCCTTGGCCCAGATTATGAAGATCTGCGCAGTCAAATTCTCATGAATCCTGAACCCCCATCTCTTACCAACGTATGTGCCACCATTCAAAGAGAAGAGGC
>NZ_JAZQNU010000011.1:0-8922 GCF_045627485.1 Pedobacter sp.
CTGCCAGGAAAGGTAAACTTTGTCCAGGCATCAATTTCAATTAAATCAGATGTAAATTCGTTTCGGTTATTGTAGTCTACACTCCTAACCGCTATTTTTTCCAGCTCGTCAGCCCCTGCTTTGTGATTAAACACCACATCAGCAATCACAGCCATTCCGTTTTCCTGCAATGTAGCAATAGCATCGAGGTAGCTTTTCTTACTGCCGTACTTAGTTTCTACACTGTTTTTCTGGTCAAACTCACCAAGGTCGTATAAATCGTAACAGTCGTATCCCACAGAATCTGCCCCTTCGGTACCCTTATAGGCAGGCGGTAGCCAAACATCTGTTATTCCTAATCCTGAAAGATGTTTTGCTTCTTGTATTGCTTTTTGCCAAAGTGGTTGGTGGTCCTGATAATACCAGTGAAAAAACTGGATGAGTAAGCGGTTGGTCATATAGAGGGTTACATGTTATGCTAAAACTTCATATATAACCAGAATTTGCACAATTTGTTTAATTTTGTCGCCATATGGAAAAAACAACTAAACATCCAAAACAATCATTCACGGTGATGAATGAGCTGGTGCTTCCCAATGATACGAACACGTTGAATAATTTGATGGGGGGAAGATTACTACACTGGATGGACATTGCTGCAGCCATATCAGCACAAAAACACAGCAACAGGATCGTAGTAACCGCATCGGTTGATAACGTTTCCTTTAAACAAGCCATTAAACTGGGCGACGTGATTACCATAGAAGCTTTGGTAACCCGTGCATTTAACACCTCTATGGAGGTTAGACTGGATGTATGGGCTGAAAATATACCTTCTGGTACACGCCATAAATCAAATGAAGCTTTTTATACTTTCGTGGCCCTTGATGAAAACGGTAAAACAGTGCCTGTACCCGAAATTATTCCGGAAACTGCGCTGGAACAGGAATTATACGATGGCGCATTGCGACGTAGACAGCTTCGCCTGGTATTGGGTGGAAAAATGCAAGCTAAAGATGCCAATGAATTAAAGGCGATATTTTATAAAGAATAGAAATGATAAACTAAGCTTAGCTTAGTTTATTTTGCTGTTTTGTGCTTTAAGTTCCGCATGTGCAGCAGGACTTCTCTGGTATAGCACAGAGTGAAAAGCCAGTGATTTGGCGCCTTCCAGGTAATTTTCCTTTTTGTAATTTACATTTACCGTATTGGTACTGCCGTTCATTAACCCAATAGAGGCAATTACCCCATTAATTGCTGTACTATAAAAACTGGTAATGATGCGTCCACTAAGCTCTTCTTCAATGGTGGGATCTTTTTCTCCCCATTTCCTTACCGGAACCATCTTTTTGGATACTTTTTGGAAACTCTTCTCTGAATAGGAATCAGTATTAAGGTACTTTTTATAACGGATACCGCGTTTTATTTCCCTTAATTTTATCGTCTTAATTTCATCAGGGCAAAAATAAACCACCTCGGCATCTTTTTTAATTCCAATACTGTCGCTGGTTACTTCATACAATACACCTTTAAAAACATCATTCCCCGTACTAATGGTGGCTATAAATGGCTTAATCTGTGCGGTGGCATTCATTTGGCCCGCAACGAAGAAGGATACAACCAGGGTGAAGATGTGTTTTATCATAGAGTATTTTTTTACAATCTACGGATAAAACGTCAATATATAGCGCTTTGTTTTAAAATTGTCAGGAAATAGTAATAATTAACTTCCCATTTCCAGAATTTTGTCAAATTCCTCTGCCTTTAATTGCATAACCGATAAGCGGCCTTGTTTCACCAAAGAAATGTCCTTCAAACTTTCCTCTGCTTTGATCTGGGCCAATGTTACGGGATGTTTTAGGGTTTCAACCGGCGCCAGATCAACCACCACCCAGTTGGCATTATCTGTAGTTGGATCCTGGTATGATTCCTTAACTACCTTGGCGATACCCACCACCTCTTTACCTTCATTACTATGGTAGAAAAGAACAAGATCACCTTCCTTCATTTCTCTCAGGTTATTTCGTGCCTGATAGTTTCTTACACCATCCCAAAAGGTGCGTCCGTCCTGATTAAATTTTTCCCAGCTATATTTAAAAGGTTCAGATTTAACTAACCAATAATTCATCGTTGTATGTTATTAAGTACTTTCAGCAAAAGTAACAAACTCCACTAAACCTTTACTATATTTATTGACCTGACCAATATAAGCGCGTAAACTATGAAACTAAGCATCAGATCTACCACTTGTCTTTTTTTGCTGACACTGAGCCTGGCAGCTACCCACGGAACAGCACAAATCTTTAATCCCGCTGACCTGAAACTCATCAGCAACGAATTCTCCTTTACCGAAGGGCCAGCAGTCAATAAAAAAGGCGACATCTATTTTACCGATCAGCCAAATGACAAGATCTGGATATATGACACTGAGGGCCAACTTTCAGTATTTATGGATAAAACAGGCCGCTCCAATGGCTTGTATTTTGATAAAAAAGGCAACCTGATCTCCTGCGCAGATGAGAAAAATGAACTTTGGTCTATTGATAAAAACAAGAACGTCACCGTACTGGTTACTGACCTGGATGGGAAAAAACTTAACGGCCCCAATGACCTGTGGATTGACAATAATGGAGGCATCTATATAACCGACCCATATTACCAGCGCGACTACTGGACCAGAAAAAAACCAGAGCTTGAAAAGCAAAATGTCTATTACATTCCTGCAGGCAAAAAAAAGATGATTCAGCTTGTTGTAGATGACCTGAAGCAACCTAATGGAATTGTTGGCACACCAGATGGCAAATATCTGTACGTCGCTGACATTGGTGACCGGAAAACCTACCGCTATACCATCGCCTCAGAAGGAAAACTCACTAACAGGAAGCTGATGTTTGAAAATGGCTCTGACGGCATGACACTTGATAACCAGGGTAACATTTACATCACTGGAAATGGTGTAACGGTTTACAATCCCGAAGGCATACAGATTGCTCACATTCCAATAAACGGCTGGACGGCCAATGTGTGTTTTGGAGGCAAGAACAGGTCCGACCTGTTTATCACTTCCACAAAATCTGTGTATACCATTCCAACAACGGTAAAAGGGGTAAACTAACTACCCCCTATCCTCTTCAGTACCTGAAGTCCCTAAATATTGGCTATCGGCAGCTTTTAACCTGTCGTTCGATACAAAGGATATATACACCTCCAGCTGCTCGTTAAGCATTGCAGGAGGGAGTATAAGGGTATCCTCCATCTTTGCACGCCTGGCCCCACTATCTATGAACGTACTCTTGTTTAATCTCGGCGAATAAGCCAGCATCATCACCTGGTCTTTACCATAGGTCTCTACTGGGCTTCCGGGGTAATCCCATGTAAATTTCAACCCGTTTTCCACACGCTGTACCCTAGGATTTGCCGCTATTTCCAGATCTCCTTTGCTAACCAAGAGGTGTTCAAAGTTTATCTTGACGTCCGGGTAAGTTCCGGTGGTGCCCTGCAGTCTGTTGTAACGAACTGCCAGGTTATGATAATTCCTGGTTGTACCCATGGCAAGCGGACTAAAACCTGTTTTAACGAATCCTTTTACCTTATCTAAAAATAAGGTGAGAACGCCCATTTCCATTCTACTTTGCAATTGTGGCAAAGTGGGTGGCTTATTGGATTTCCTGCGTTTTCCACGCATTACATTTTGTCCGTTTAACTGATAGGTAACAACTGCACCAACTGTTCCGCTGGGCCCGCCGAAGATTCCTCCTGGTAATAGTGCCATGATAAGTGTTTTCTAAGTGATTAATGCATTTATCTAATATAATAAATAATAATTAATAAAATTGAGCAGCTCTTGATAAATATTAGGGCGACATAGGGGTATTACGAGGGGGCTTAGCCGGCCTTAGAAGGGCTGCAGCCGTTCAAAGGCCCTTCTAAGGCCCTTCTAACCCCCTTATAAAGCCCTTATAACTATAGATTATTCTGCTGAATTTATATTTTCCTTAAGCGAATGTTTTTTATCAGAAATTTATTTTGACGAGAGGTTTTATTAACCTATCATGGGTATGGTGCATGGGCCCGTGGCTAACCTAATTTATTATAAAACAGAAAAGGGCGCCCAAAATTTGGAACGCCCTTTTATCCATTCAACTGAGGTTAGCTGGTGCTATATTAAACTCAGGTGATCTTATTTTTTTGGATCTAATGCGGCATCGATACGATCTGAAAGATCTTCCAAATGATATTTGCTTAAGCCACTTACCGATGGAATCGCACTTTTAATCATCACATTTAAATCTTTTAATTGTGCCTTTACCACAGAAGTAACATCACTTTCTGACACGCTAACAGCACTTTGTGGCAAACTACCCCTGCCTGATGCTGCTGGAATGATGCTGGTTGGCACTGGTTTTAACAGGTTAACCATCTTTTCTACATAATTCTTTTGCAGATTACGTTTATAAACGTCGATGGCCTTTTCTTCTTTCACCTCACTGAAAACAATACCCTGCAAGTCAGCAAACATATCGGTAATTTTATATGCCTTTTGTCCGTCTACCGCTTCTGCCGCAATGAGTTTACTTAAGGTAAAACTGCTGATCAGCCTTGTCAAAACAGGGTTTTGAATTTTATAAATCACGTCTACAGCATTGGTACCGGTATTATCCAGCACTTCCTGGTTTAACAACCATGTTGGCGTGTTAAAAAGGTTCTTACCGAGGAAATTCATAGCTTCTTTTTGTGTTGCTGCAGGTGTACGCTGGTAGATAACGCCTTTTTGATCAACTGTTTTTGGCGTTTCTTCTATACCGCCAATATTTTTAGCGACGTGCCCCATATAACGACCAAATTGTGTGGTCAGTTGTCCATACATATTGTCGAGGTTCTCGTAACCTTCATTATCTGCCGAAGTCCATTCTTTTAAGTTATTTAAAATAACCTTAAGGTTCTTAATACCATATTCACTGGCCAGCATGGCATTATCGCCCAGGTCTTCATTTTGTGAGCGCGGATCGTTCGGATTGGTTTCTGTACCGAACCATAAACGGTTATCTTTTAATTTCTTAACCGTTACTTTGTTCAAAAAAGGCACCTCAGCAAGTGGTGTTTTTGCTTCAGGAAGTAAACGGTAACCCCATTCAATGGCCCACAAATCATAATCACCAATTCTTGGGTATAAACCTACCGGTGAGATTTTATCTTCAGGTTGTGCCACATAATTGAAACGTGCATAATCCATGATAGAAGGTGTATGGCCATTGGCTTCCACATAAGCCTTATTGCGCAGTTTTTCTACCGAGACTGTTGAACTTGAGCCATAATTATGACGTAGGCCTAAGGTATGTCCAACTTCATGGGAAGAAACGAAACGAATCAGGTCGCCCATTAACTCATCACTAAATTCCATCTTTCTGGCACGCGGATCAACAGCGGCAGTTTGAATCATGTACCAGTCGTGTACAAGTTTCATCACATTGTGATACCAGTTAATATGGCTTTCCATAATTTCACCACTTCTTGGATCTGCTATACTTGGTCCACTGGCATTGGCAATTTCGGATGGTTTATAAACAATGGCCGAGTGCGTCGCGTCGTCAAGGCTCCAATAAGGATTTTCCTCTTTAGTTGGTGCAGGTTTACCCTGGATGGCGTTTTTAAAACCTGCTTTTTCAAAGGCTTTCTGCCAATCGTTAATACCTGCTATTAAATAAGGCACCCATTTTTTAGGGGTAGCCGGGTCAATATAAAATATAATCGGTTTTGCCGGTTCTACCAGTTCACCACGTTTGTAACGCTCCATATCTGCAGCTTTTGGCTCCAGTCTCCAGCGTTTTACGATTTGCACCTCACGTACGCCCTGTGGGTTGAGGTCAAAATCTGTATAACCCACTGTAAAGTAGCCAACACGTGGATCGAAATAACGCGGCTTCATAGGTACTTTAGGTAAAATAACCAGTGAAGTATTGAGCTCTACAGTAGAAGAACCACTTGCACCGCCTGGTATAGGTGACGAACTGCCACCGAAAGGGTTTGGTGCAGCAGTTAAGGTATAGGTTTTAACGGTACCGATTTCTACGTTTTTGGGGAAACTGCGGACACCAACGATATAACTTCTGTCTGATAATTGTGTGCCTAAACGAAAACGGGTTTTAGTTTGTGGGGAACCGAAATAAAAGATGTCGTTATCACTGCTAATATAGTCGGTCATATCGATTACACTTCCCTTTTTATCTGGCGAATAAGCTGCAATGTTAAACGCAGCAGCAATGGCCTGGATATTGGAGTTTTGTAACGACTGGTACATGGCTGTAGTACTATCGGGACCATAGGTGCGGTAAGAAAGTTTACGCATGAAGATCTTGTTGTTCGGGCCTTTCTCAAACTTGATTACACTGCTACCAATCTGGTCGCCTGCATAACCCGCAGCAGCCCTTACTTCGGCTCCCGCTTTGGAAATACGGTTAACCACCAGTATTTCTCTGTTCAAAATAGAATCGGCAATTTCGAAGTAAAACTTCTCCTCCACTTTGTGGCTGGTAATCATTCCTTTCTTCGTTTCCGCTTTGGAGGTAATGACAGTAGCATAAGGTTTTGGTGCAGCTTTGGTGCCCATGGCAGCTAATGGACCTGCGGTCTTTTTAGTGGTATCGGTAGCAGACGCTACTGGCCGCGGACGGGTTTGTGCATTGGCATAGGACAGCGTTGCCATCGCCAATGCGGAGATTAGTAAAGTTTTCTTCATGTACGTAATGTTTGGACACACAAATATAACGTTGCGTTTGCTGTGTGTAAGGTTTGAGGTATAACTTTACAGTTACATGAGCGCGAAGCACAAAAGGGATTCGGGGAGGCTGTAATGGTTTACAATGGGCCGTTTACTGTAAAATGTTTAGTTGCAGAATGCTTAGTGGATAATTTTAAACACCAACTCTTTAAGCAACTCGCCGTCTGTTACGTTTCCCGTGCTTTCCACGCCTTTACTTTTCAGGTCGTATTCTCTTAACAGACTCACTATATCAAAAACTTTATTGATGTTATAGTTTCGCGCGGCCATTTCATAATCTTTTATAAAATAAGGGTTTACGCCCAAAACTTTAGCGGCATCATTTTTATTTGGCAGATATTGATATTTTAAGACTTTTGAAAAGTAGCCATTTAAACTTGCCATCACCATGACCATGGGGTTAGCTTTAGGGTTATCGGCAAAGTAGTTGACAATCTGGTTGCATTTAACCGGGTCGCGCATAACGATAGCTTTCTGGAGTTCAAAAACATTGTACTCCTTACTGATACCGATGTTCTTTTGCACCAAAGCAATATCTATGGTGATATCATTACTAATATTTAACAGCAGCTTTTCTACCTCATTGGCAATTTTAGACAGGTCGGTACCCAGGTATTCAGCCATTAGCGCCGCCGCCTGCGGTGCAATTTTGTAACCTTTCTCCCGCACATAGTCTTCAATCCAGGCAGCTAACTGGTATTCACGGATCGGGTCAGACTGAAAGATTAGTCCAGATTTACTAATGGCCTTATATAACTTTTTACGCTTATCGAAATTGGCATACTTGTAAGCCAGTACAAGAATGGTAGATGGCAAGGGATTTTCAAAGTAGTGCTGCACAAAGCTGGCCTCTTTGCTTGCGCCCTCGGTTTCCTTGCCCCATTTTAGGTCCTGTGCTTCCTTTACGATAATCAGCTGGTAGTCTGACATCATTGGATACCGTTTAGCGGCATTTAAGATGGTGGCCATATCTGCATCCTTACCGTACAAAACGGTTTGGTTAAAGCCTTTTTCCATATCGCTGAGCAGGTTAGCCTCCATGTAATCAACCACCTGATCGATGTAATAGGGTTCTTCACCATGTAATAAATAAACAGGCTTAAGCTTTCTCGCTTTAAGGTCTTTAATAATTTCTGCAGCAGTCATATAATTTACCAAATGTAACCGCTAAAAACTAAATATTAAAGGTTAATTTTGCACAAATGGCATTTACCCCTGTAGCACTTAACCTTCCGGGTTACCCTTTTAAGCTTACCAAAAAAGAAGCGCAACATTATATCTTCGATGAAATCCGCCGGAAGCACCTGGTACTAACCCCCGAAGAGTGGGTACGTCAACATTTCATCCAATACCTGATCCTGGAAAAGAAATTCCCAAAATCACTCATTCAAATAGAGGGAGGTTTAACATTAAACAGCTTACAAAAACGCACCGATGTGGTTATTTACAACCGCCATGGGGAGAGGATAATGATAGTGGAATGTAAATCGCCGTCGGTGAAGATTTCACAGGCAGTATTTGACCAGGCAGCACGGTATAACTCGGTGCATAAAGTCAAATGGCTGGTAGTGACCAATGGACTGGTTCATTGCTATGCCGCAATTGACCACCAGGAAGGTCAGTTTGCTTTTATAGAGGAGTTGCCGGAATATAATAGCCTGTAAATTTTTCTTGCTGTTAATACTTAAATTTTTCTTGCTATCAAAACTTAAATTTTTCTTGCTATCAAAGTCTGAAAACTTTTACCGAAGAGGTAAAAGCCTTCTAGGCCTTTTCTTAGCAAGCAAAATTTATCCACGGAACACGTAATGCAGTGCGAATTAACGGGAGTTGTCAACACATACTCACAGAAACTCCACATGGTTTTCACATGTTACTAACAACATCATGTTGGGAATTCGCTTTTTAAACACCCACTATAAATCTACAACCCAACAAACAAACTTCTTCGGAATACGCTGATCAACAACTATATAAAATCAAACCCTTCCTTAGTATGCTTTAATACAATTTTCAGGCAACAGCTTCCCAACCAATGTTATTAACATCGAAAAGCCACAATCCTGTTAACAACTACTTGTTAACAACTAAGTATATCTAACATTTTCCTTTTTAACAGAACGTTCATATCCCTTTTCCCTCCCCCTTTATTTGCACAAAAAAAA
>NZ_JAZQNU010000012.1:0-3154 GCF_045627485.1 Pedobacter sp.
AGTTCGTTGATCTTGTTAGGAAAGTCTCTGAAATTCTCGATATCTAAGGTTACTGCATTTTTGAAACGTCCCAGGTTGTGTTCGTAATTAGAGCGTACATCAAGAATCACAACGTCTTCCTGGTCTATCATTTTCTGGAAATCCGCTGGTTCCAGGTGTTTACCAGTTTGTTTATTTGGGTCAATCACATTGGGGTCTCTCAAGCCAGAATGCACAATTTCTGATTTGTACCGGCAGTGCATTTTAATAAAAGAGGGCTCTTCAACGTCGTCTATTTTAAAATCAGTTTTGGCAAAACGGGGGTCAGCTTTGATCGCTTTCATATAAGCCTCGCAAGCTTCCTGAGTGCCCGAAACAGTGCCGTTTAAGCCTTCTTCGGCCACAATGATACGGCCAACAAGGCCAAGTGATTTGCAAAATGTAAGGTGATCGGCAGCAAATTGTTCTGCATCAGCTATCGTACTATAGCAATAATAGAGTAGGGTCTGGAATTTTTTCATAGTTATTGATACCGTTGCATACGGCGTTTAATGCTGCAAAAGTACATATTTAGTGCACTGCTCACAAATTGAAACCATTAAAATCCGTACGATATTCTAAACCCTTGTTGTACTTTTTTATTGCCATCATAAGCAAAACCATAGGTAGCTCTGAAGATCAAGCGCTGCAGACCGAAGTAAAACTCCTTGTAATTTTTCTTATTAGGCTGGTTAAGATAGCTTCCCCCAATCACTTCTTCCAATTTAATGTTACGTAGTAATGGGATTTTATTCGTAATTAAACCAGCAAAGTTGTATTCTAAATGGGCTTCTACATAGTGGCGGTCTGTGCTATACTGGTAAAAATCAAGGAATGAAAATTTACGCAAATCAGGTAAGGAAGTTAAAGAGTTGTTTCCCCTGAAATGTTTGCTATCTGGATAATACACCGTATTATTGTTTAGAAATTTACCAGTTCCTACTAAAAAGGAAAAATACCCCCATAAGCCAGTACTTATTCTTTCTTTAGTAAGCTCCAGCGTTACAAGGTCATAATCAGCGTCACTGCCAAATACATTTTTTATCCCCTTTCTATACGCCAGGTCGATGCGTGGGTATTTGGATTCCTGGTAAAAAATACCATCAGGACGGGTAATATATTCCTGTTTTATGCTGTACGATAGTCGTGCGTAAGCGGTTAATGCCTGATAGTTCGGGAACAATGGCGTTTCTACCAGCGGAGAAAATGGGTTGTTGGAAGTAAACTCATTGTCTTTTTTGAAAGAATATAACGTATGGTTTACCAGGTTTCTATTGTTAGCATATTCCAAAGACACTGTACCCTGTAATCCTCTTGCCAGAAGTCTGGAAGTTCTTCCGTTGATGAATTGCTTTTGGTAAAATTTAGGGAAATTTTTTCCGAAAAGAAGGCTGTTTAAAGAGTTCGATAACATGGTCATGGTTCCGAACGGGTTAAGGTCGTAAATACCCGAACCAAAAGATAAACCTACGTCAGCTCTTTTAACCGGGTCATAGATGTAACTACTACTAATATTTCCTGTTAAAATTTTATTGGCAAAACCATACCTCACTTCCGGCCTGATGATATACCTGCGTGCATTTTCGAACTCCTTTGTATAAGTAACTCCGTAACTAAAACCAAATCCCTCAACGGTGTTGTAAAATAGACTCCTTAATATGGGGTCTAACTTAAGAGAACGTTGTGCATAGCGGTTGTTAAAGGTATAATGGGTAAGAAGCAGCTTGGAAGCTGTGATGTTATTATTTGCCCTCTCCACCGAGTCGAGGTAATATTTTGATTCCTTTCTTTTCTCAATGCTGTCTTTCCTGGTGTAGTTTCGCTTTTCTTCCAGGGTGAGTGGTATTGGTCGCGTTGATGTCCAATAAACCGAATCCTTGTCATTTACTGTTTCCCCGATTTTTAGGATCTCACCTTTAAAATAGTTCTCAGGAAATTGTGGGTTCAGGTTATAGTTGCTGTATACACCAAGGTAATAACCCTCAAATTTAAATCCCATCACATTGCCATTAAAGGTGAAGTTGATGTTGGAAGGCATATAGGCATCTTGAACCTTGATAAATTGCTGGCTAATGTTCAGCGTGTCAATCAGGTTAATGCCTGTGTTTTTAGTGAGGTATAAATCTGTACCCTGAATACGCCAGCTGTCATCAGCTATGTAAATAATACCCCTGAATACCGGGTCATGTTTTCGGCGGGGGATAACCTCAATTTTGTTAATCATCACGCCATTGTCCATCGTTACACCAAGAAGTTTATAACGGTAATAAAACATGGCCCTATCTGCAATTGGTGATACAAATCCGCGAGAACTTAATACGTTCTCCAACATGATGTTGTTATAGAAGTTAATTTCTAAATCAGAGGCTTTATTAAAGCTAAAGGCGTTATTTCTACCGGCTACTTTTGAAGCGATCATCTCTTCGTGGATGTGATCGGGACGGCGGCAGTTGTAAATAGAACGAGATTCGGATTGGTAAATGATGCCACGGCGGTTAGTATCCAGGTCTAAGGTGCGTTGTATATCTTTCCCGAAAAACTTTTTTGGTGCACCAACCAATTTTTGTACGCCTTTGATGTAAACATCGCAGCTAAATTCCTTGACTTCGTCTAAGTGTTTTTTCCTGTTACGAATGGCTTGCCTGATAATTGCATAAGCTGGATCTTCTGCGTTTGCGCTAATGGTTACATTATTTAAGGTATAGGATTCTGGTGCCAATACTACATTTTGGGTATGATTACCTAAAATGGTTAGTACTTTATCTATGCTTTTATAACCAACATTACGGAAGGTAATAGTATAGGTGCCCTTTGCTAAGGCAAGTTTATAGATCCCATCTATGTTTGCCGAAGTACCTATAGTTGTATTTTTTACATAAACCGAGGTAAACGGAATAGGTTCCCCATTTTGATCTTTAATCTGACCTGTTAAAGTATAATTCTGGGCGTACACACTGTTTACAAAACCTAATAGGAGTAAAAGTGAGTAGTAGATGTTTTTCATATGTAAACTAAATATAATGATTTTTTCCCCATACTTATTTTCTTTAGGGCGAACGTTGATATTTTTCTAACTTTGAATGCAATAAATCATATAAAGATGTATAAAACACTACAACCGCTTCTTAAACAAGAA
>NZ_JAZQNU010000013.1:0-52175 GCF_045627485.1 Pedobacter sp.
AGTCATAAGAAAATCTAATGGAATATTACCTAGTTGGTCTTGATTTCACAAAAGTAAAATGAACCTCTTCAAGGTTTTGCTTAATAAAATGTTTCTCCATCTTCACATGTTTTGTTTGTCTTTTAGCGGGTCTCCTTTGGCATACGCTTTAGCGTTTTTTTCTACGTTTGATGTAACCAGGTTAAACGATAGAGAGTACGCACAGACGATACCTAATAGTATTGCCAGAAATTTAATAAAACCTTTACCTTGCATTTTTGTTCGTAATTATTTGTCTATATGCTATATATTTTTTTAACAAGTCGGCAAATCTAATTAATTTTTTAATTAATAGGCCGGCTTATTAAAGTTTTTATCAGAGTTGATACACTAATTGCGTTGAAGTATTGAAAAAGTGTATGCAACCGGGTTTTTAGCCTCTGGCTGATAGTGTTCTACCTGAGTTTCAGTCCATGATTCAGGCTCAAGTTCGGGGAAAAATGTATCTGCTTCGTAGGTTTCATGAACCCGTGTCAGGTAGATCTTGCTGGCGTGTTTTAGGGCATGCTTATAAATCTCTGCGCCTCCAATGATAAACACTTCAGCTTCGTTTCTGCATTGTGTTAAAGCCTGCTCCATGCCGTTATAAACTTCTACACCCTCCAGGGCCAGCTCACTATTGCGCGTAATTACAATATTCCTGCGGTTGGGAAGTGGCCTGCCAATGGATTCGTAGGTTTTACGGCCCATAATAATGGTATGGCCCGAGGTAGTTTCTTTGAAGTGCTTGAGATCGGCTGGTAGGTGCCACAATAACTTGTTGTCTTTACCAATAGCGTTGTTTTCACTAATGGCGACTACTATGGACAGGATCATACGGCTACAGCTCCTTTTATATGTGGGTGTGGATCATAATTTTCTAAGGTGAAATCGTCAATAGTGAAATTGAAAATATCTTTTACATGAGGATTTATCTTCATTATCGGTAATTGCTTTGGCGTTCTGCTTAATTGCAGTTTTGCCTGGTCTATGTGGTTGTTGTATAGATGTGCATCGCCAAGGGTGTGTATAAAATCGCCGGACTGTAAATTACATACTTGTGCCACCATCATCGTAAGCAGGGCATAAGAGGCAATGTTAAAAGGTACACCCAGAAATATATCAGCACTGCGCTGGTAGAGCTGGCAACTTAGTTTGCCATCGGCTACATAAAACTGGAAAAAAGCGTGGCATGGAGGTAGGGCCATGTTATCAATCTCGGCAACGTTCCATGCAGATACAATAATGCGACGGGAGTCAGGATTGCTTTTGATGGTGTCAATGATTTTTGCAATCTGATCAATGTGGCCGCCGTTAGGTGTAGGCCATGATCGCCATTGTGAGCCATATACCGGCCCAAGGTCGCCATTTTCATCAGCCCACTCATCCCATATCTTGACGTTATTGTCTTTTAAGTACTTGATATTGGTGTCACCGCTTAAAAACCAGATCAGCTCGTGAATGATAGATTTTAAGTGAAGCTTTTTTGTGGTTACCAATGGGAAACCTTCCTGAAGGTTAAAGCGCATCTGGTGGCCAAAAATACTTACAGTACCTGTGCCAGTGCGGTCGTGCTTCTCAGCGCCCTGATTCAGTACCAGTTGTATTAAATCTAAATATTGTTTCATGCTATTGTTTTCACCTCCTGTGGAAGATTTGTTGTTTTAACTGTACAAATAGGCGATCAGCCCATCTTACCACAAAACTATTATTAAAAATGGTTGATAACCATTAATCAAATAAAAAATATCACAAACGTGATATTGTAATAAGGAATCTGAATAAAAATAAAATATATAAGTTTGTGCTACATAGCTAAAATAAATACATGCTTGCATTTGCAAATGCCAAAATTAACATCGGTTTAAATATTACGGAAAAACGGGAAGATGGGTACCACAACATCGAAACGGTTTTTTACCCCGTTAAATTATATGATGTGGTTGAAATAATTGATGCCGCGACCACACATTGTGTGATTAAGGGCCTAACGTTGCCGGGTGCGGAAAAGGATAACCTCTGTTTAAAGGCCTACTACATGTTGGCGGAGGATTTTGATTTGCCACCCCAACAAATATGTCTGCTGAAAAATATTCCTATAGGGGCTGGTTTGGGTGGTGGCTCCGCAGATGCTGCATTTACACTGAAATTGTTAAATGATAAGTTCCAATTGGGTTTAACGGTGGCGCAGTTGCAGGTTTATGCCAGCAGTCTTGGTGCAGATTGTGCTTTCTTTGTTGAAAATAAGGCGGCACTTGCTAAGGGGATAGGCGATGAGCTGGCGCCTGTAGACCTTGATTTGTCTGCTTATTACAAAGTGTTGGTTAAACCTCCGGTGTTTATTTCTACCGCAGAGGCTTATGCCTGTGTGAAACCGTCCATGCCTGAAGTGGCTCTGGAAGATTTAATTAAATTGCCTGTAGCCTCATGGCGGACTTCCGTGTATAACGATTTTGAAGATTCCATTAGCAAGGCCTTTCCAGAAGTTTCTGCACTGAAAAATTCCCTGTATCTTGCCGGGGCAACTTTTGCCCTAATGAGTGGCAGTGGTTCCGCAGTGTACGCGCTTTTTGAAAAAGAAACGCGTTTACCAGAACTAGAAAAGGACAATCACGTATTTTATAACGTTTAACTGAAGTATGGAAATCAACTTGATTCGTAAAAACGATAAATTCAATTTTGAAGCTACTAACATGGCTGGTCAGTCAGTAGAGCTGGATGCAAAACCAGAGATTGGCGGTACAGGCCGGGGCTTCCGTCCTATGGAAATGTTACTGGTGGGTTTAGGAGGGTGCAGTGGCATTGACATGGTCAATGTGCTCAATAAACAAAAAGAACCACTGGCCGACATCAGGATTAACATCCAGGCCACGCGGAAAACTGTGGAGATGCCTCCAATTTTTGATTCCATTAAGATTCACTTTGACCTCTATGGTGACCTGAACGAAAAAAAGGTAGAAAGGGCTTTAGCCTTAACTTTTGAAAAATATTGCTCGGTATCGAACATCCTGGGACGTTCGGCTACCATTACCTTTACCTATGCGTTACATCCGGTGGCTTTCTAAAGCTTAACTGATATAATCACGGTCTTCGTCACTTAAAGTATTTTTATTGTCGGCAGGTAGCGCGCTTTGATGATCGTCGTAACTGCTGATAACTGTTTTAGGTTTGGCTACCCAATAGCCTAAAATAAATCCCAGAAGGGTAAAAACACCAACTACGACTAATTTAGAGATGTCTGCTTTTGCAAAGATAAAGTTGAACTCAACCGCATCAGTGTTCATCATTAAAAAAATGGTGAAGAGGGCAGTTAGTATGATGATGAAAATTGTTTTGCTTCGCATAATTTAAAAGCTATAGTTAAAAATGAGTTCTAAGATAGGGTTTTGGCGGTATACTTTATTCACAAAGACCATTCTTCCTCCAAAGTCGACATTAACGTCATAACGCAGCAGGTTCATGTTACTGCGCAGTTCGAAACCGTAAGTCTTCGGTTCATAAACATTGCTTTCTATCCCAAAGTTTTCGTAATGGCAGAATAAAGTAGCACGCAGGTCTTTGAAATAAGCCAGCGGCCCAAGCTCTGCATCGGGGAAAGCAATGGGAAATCGATAATTAAACAACAACGTGTTTTTTAAAGGAGATTTTGCTAAAATGTTGTTATAGCCGTAAACCCGGTTGATGGCTGTAGCGAAACGATGCACACCTGTTACATGCTGGTAATTGAAGTTGACCAGGAAGGAATGATTTTTAGCCACACCTGGTGTATAAAAGAAATTCTCTATGGAAAAAAGCTCGCCGATTAATTTCTGATCAAAGGGTTGGTTGAAATATTTGAGCCTGAAAATTTGTGACCACCTTGGCGCAACATCTCTTGCCGCCTGCCTTTTTCCATGAGAAATGGTGAAGCGGTATTCCATGGGAAAATTCAAGGATTGAGTGAAATTCGCCGGCAGGTTCTCGGGCATGTACCGTGTGGTTAAACTGGTGCCCACGCCGAACGAAAAATTATAGTAGTCGTCGCGCGATTGCAGGTTAAGTGGAACCTGTGCATTTAGCCTAACCTGATTTTCGCGCCAATCGCCCTGTCTCCGGATTTTATTGCTGGTGTAAAAAGTTCTGACCGGCCGGTTCTCATAACTGAGGTTAATGATGGGGTAAAAACTTTTAAGGCTGATGCCGGCCTGGTATTCGAAGCGCCCCAGGTCACTGTGGTAATTGGCTCCAGTGTAAATGCTGGCCGTGCTCAGCAGGTTGTTCGATTTTAACTGGAGTCCTCCGACGTACTCATTTTCGATGACCGGCGACAGGCTGTGAAAGTTTATGAGGTGACCCAGTTTTTTATAAGGCCTGGAAATAAAAGTGCTGTCGGGGATATCAGCAAAAATATCCGTATTGTTTTCCTGAGCAACGGCGGCTTCCGCGAAAAAAACAAAGTTGCTGCTTTCGATCTTTTGGGGGTTGAACACAGTGGCTGCAATTGCGTATCCCTGAAGACCGAAGTTGTTAAAAAGCATTTCTGTTGAATTTTGGCTAAAAGACGCGTTGAAAGCACCGTATTTTGCTTCGCTTAGAGCGCTTATCTCACCTGAGGTGAGGTCTAAGTAGTAAATATTGTCAAGTCCGCTGTAATGGGCGTTAAAAGCGACTCCTTGGTGTGTAAATTGTGGTCTATTGATTTGCTGTCTCGTTTCGGCCAAAACCTGTATAGCTGACTGGTTTTTCTCCGCTGTCCAGATCGACTTGCCTTTTTCGCTCAAACCGATGTAGGTGATTCGATTTCCATCGGGATGGAAGGACGGACTTTGCAGCATCAGGGTTTGCGGATTGGGATAAGTGTGAATGATGTTGCCACTGTTGAGTTCGATCTCCACCAACTCGGCTTTGTTGCTAAGGTCAATTTGTACAGCAATCACTTTTGTTCCGTCGGTGGATAGGGCAGGGGAGAAGAGGCGGGTCCGCGGCAGAAGCTTGTGGCTCTTGCCGGTGCGAAAGTCGTACACACAAATGACGCTGTAACTGCGCTGCCTGAAACGCGGGTCATAACGAACCTCATCCCATACCAGTATGCCGTTGGCGTAACTGAACCATGCTTGTTCCTGGTAGCCGATTCCAAATAATCTTTTTTCTTTTTTATTGCTGTCGATGATCACGAAATGTGCGGTCTCGGCCTTGCTTTGTTTCAGCGCCAGGATGCTGCCGTCTGGCAAACGCTTTGGCAAAAAATAGTCTGTGGCGTAAGTTGCTTTTTTATTGAGGCTGGGGTAGGCGGCCGAGTGTCTCTGACGGTCCTGGTTTTCCCATTGGTTTTTTATCTCTTCCTGTGTTTTTTCGAACCACTCTTTGGAAGTGTTGCCGGTGAATTTTTTCAGGCTCGAAGAAAATGGATAGAACCGGAGTGGTCGCTTGCGGATGTCAGTAAGGAGGCTGTCCAAAACAGCTGCACCAAAATTCTTCCTGAGATTGGCGGTCATCAAGTAACCGAGTTGATAATAACCAGGTGCGATGTCTTTGTCGGAGCCGAAGTTGGCTTTGCTGTAAGAAGGATTTTTTCCTTCGAGTAGCAGGGTGCGGTAAGGCATGATCCAGGAAGGCTGGCGGCCACGGCCACTTTTGGTGAGTGCAGTTTCGATGGTTACTGCATCACCTTCAAAAAACCAGAGGGGTATGCTGGCACCCATCCAGGCGAAATAGATTTCCTGGATCATGGGGAAGGAGAGTTTGTTGGTGAGTTTGTCGAACTGTGCCGCATGCCGAAGTTCATGAACAGCGAGGTTGTTGAGCCAGTCTTGACTGTCGAAATACTGCGGCGGGGTAGTGTTGAATTCCGACCGTTTTGGGGCAAGGGCAACGAAGCCATTTGCTACCACACCGCGGTTTTGGAAGAGGATAGGGAGGGAGGTTTTCTTCAGACCAAAATTTGCTGCATCGAAAGGGTAAATGTTGCCAATGGTGTTGGCCATTCTTTGTGCGTCTTTTTCAAGTTCTGTAGGGTAAATAATTTGAAATCCGCGGTGATTGATTTGACGCCAATCTACACTAAGGGGGTTTTGTTCTCCGCCAAAAACTTGAGCAAATGTGTGATGTGAAATAAATGTTGAAATACTGAGAGTTAATGTGGTGATAAGTAAAGTCTTGTAAAGTGATTTATGCGTCATAAAATCGATATACTAAATATTTTAGTTTTTTGAAGTTGAATTTGAATAATCTACCTTTCGTAGAATTTTATGTAATGTTTATAACTTGTTGATACAATATATTTTAATATTATACTTCACATTAGTAGTTGTAAATAATAAATGCGTTTTATGTTGTTGTTTTGTTGGTTTTTTATCTATTTATGTCTTGTTGATTTATTGTGTTTAAAATAGTTGATTATTACACTAATGATGTATAATACAGGTGAATAATTTTGGTGTAATATAGGCAAATTGTTTACATGTTTTATTGGGTTTTTAAGGCGGTAGTCTCGTGATCTAGGAGCTTTATTTAAGGAGAAAAATAGACGCTTAATTGTAGCTTCTGGTAGATTTTATGATTCTTGACAAATGATTTTTTAAGTTTTCCAACGTGTGGACCGTTCTTTTTTGCTGAATTTTACTTGGAAAATATGGAGCAGTTCGCTACTCCAATCAGGCGATTACTTGTTAATTTAAGTTGTATAATGGGTGGTTTTTTCTCTAGCTAATTGGGTAAACTAGCGTTAGTTAATATAAAATACTGGTTTTAAGTCTCACCATATTTGGAGTGAAAAGGTGTAGAATAAACAGGTTTTATATGGGATTTTGCAATACTGGGTGGTGGGTAATTTTTGTTGATGCTGTGGTTTTAATTTGGAATGACGCACAGGCAAAGCCAAGTATTCAGTTGTGTAGATGCAGCTGGCAAAGGTTACTCTCCCTTTATTCAATAATAAGTTATCTGGCATATTGGCGGTATACCAAGAGTCAATATAATAAGGTTTTTTTATTCCTCAGAAGCGAATCTTTGGGTGTTAACTTGGGTTAAATCTGCTTTAATTTGTGCTTTTTGTAAACCGGATAAAGGAACACGGAGCCTAAAATCAGGACCGCTCCTATGTAGAATCCAAAGGTCATGGCTTCCTGTTTTCCGAAGAAAAGGAAGGCTAGAATGATGCCGTAAACAGGCTCCAGATTGGTGATTAAGGCTACGCGGAAAGCAGACAAAGTACGCATCACCGATACCCCCGCAACGTATGCCAAAGCTGTACAAACGGTGCCAAGAATAAAAAGGTAGAACCAGTCGGTGAGGCTTAGGTTAAAGGTTTCTGTGACCAGTGATTGGTCGAAAAGACGGTACAAAGTTACCCAGAAAAAGGCACCGGCCATCTCATAAAAGCCTATGATTTTGGCCTCACTTTTTTGAATTAACGTAGAATTTATGATGGAAAACAAGCTGGATGCAAGGGCTGCAGAGAGGCCAAAAATAATGCCCAGGGTGTATTGGCTTTCAAATTTAAAGATCAGATAAATGCCCAGAATGATCACCATACCTATGAAAACATCGGCCTTTTCCACGGCCTGCTTCTTAATCAGCGGTTCCAGAATTGCCGTAAAAAGCGTAAAAGAAGATAGGCATACCAGGGTGACTGAAACGGTGGAAACCTTGATGGCATGGAAGAAAAGTACCCAGTGTAAGGCTACAATACTGCCCGTAAAAAAGTACTGCAGGAACTGTTTTTTGGTGATTTTTAAGCTGGTCTTAGTGAAGATAAAATATAGGAATAAGGACGCTGTAGCGATTAACACGCGGTACCACACCATCTGAACGGCATCAATAGAGATAAGGGCGCCAAGGATGCCCGTAAAACCCCAGATAAAAACAGTAGCGTGCAGGATGTAGAGGTTCTTGTTGGATGATTTAACAACAGATTGGGACATGATTATTTAGGTGCTTTTCGAAGTAAATAAAGGCCAAGCAAGCCGAAAAAGATGGTTGGTAACAATACCGCTAATAGGGGTGGAATACCTCCTTTGATGGAAAACATTTTGGCAAAACGGTCTACAACAATGTATGCAAAACTCAGGAATATACCGATGCCGAGCGAGATGCCTACACCTCCGCGTACCTTCCTGGAAGACAGGGCAACACCGATTAACGTTAGCACAAAAGCCGATAAAGGCTGCAGATAACGCTTATATTGCTCAAATAGCAGGTCGTTCATAATGCCTGAACCCCTGATTGATTCTTTCTTAATCTTTTCAGATAAGTCCTTGTTACTCAGGTTTTCAAAAATATTGTCATATACCGAGAAATCATCTGGACGCATGTCAAGAATGGTGTCCTTCTGGGTAGTTCCGCCACTGATAAAGGTTTCTTTAAGGCCGTCAATATGCCTGATGGTGTAGTTGGTAAGCTTCCACGAGCGTTTAAGTGAATCCCATTTGATCTCATCAGCCACTAGTTTCTTGGTCAATACATCACCTTTAAAATTATCCAGCATAAAACGGAAACCTGATTTTGTACGGTTATCAAAGCTTTCTATATAGATATAGGTGTTGTCATCAAGCTTCATATGGATGTTCTGCTTGCTGGCAGAGTCCATTTTTTTCATGTATACGTTCTCAAAATTGTTCTTAATTTGATTGGTATAAGGAAGGATATATAGGTTGCTGACAAGGTTAGCGGCGAATATGATAAAGGCAGAAAAGAAGTATGGGCGGAGGAAGCGGTTAAAGCTTACCCCACCACTTAAAATAGGTACAATCTCTGTTTGATCGGCCATTTTTGCAGTAAAAAAGATTACTGCAATGAAGTTGATCAAAGGGGAGAGCATGTTGACGTAAAAGGGAATGGAACCCGCATAATACAGGGTGAATACCTGCCATATGGTGAGGTTATTCCCTAGGAAATCGTCTAATTTTTCCGATAAATCGAAGATCACAATGATCACCACAAAGATCGTCAGGGTATAGATAAACGTACCCAGATACTTACTCATGATGTACCAGTCAATGATCTTGAACCTGCTTCGGAGAAACTTCATTTATAATTTATTACCTAATATAGTCACCATTTTATTCTTCCATGCATAAAACTCACCTGCAATAATTTTCTCACGTGCTGTTTTAACCAGCCATAAGTAGAAATGCAGGTTATGCAGGGTTGCAATTTGCGCACCTAAAATCTCCTTCGAGTGCATTAAGTGCCTTAAATAAGCTTTCGAATAAACCTGGTCGGCAAAAAGATCACTGTCAGCTTCTAAAGGAGAAAAATCATCTGCCCACTTTTTATTACCGATATTAATAATGCCGTTTTTAGTGAACAGCATGCCGTTTCGGGCATTACGTGTAGGCATTACACAGTCGAACATGTCTATACCAAGCGCAATATTCTCTAAAACATTAATAGGAGTGCCTACACCCATTAAATAACGCGGTTTTTCGTATGGTAATATATCACAAACAACCTCAGTCATGGCGTACATCTCTTCTGCGGGTTCCCCAACAGATAAACCACCAATAGCATTACCTTCGCGGTCCATGGAGGCGATAAATTCTGCCGATTTCTTTCTTAAATCTTTATATACAGAGCCTTGAACAATAGGGAAAAGGGTCTGGTCGAAACCATATTTAGGTGTTGTAGTATCGAAACGGGTGCAGCAACGCTTTAACCAGCGGTGTGTCATGTTGATAGAATTCGCTGCATATTTGTAGTCGCAGGGGTAAGGCGTGCATTCATCAAAAGCCATGATAATATCGGCTCCTATGGTGCGCTGAATGTCCATGGCATACTCCGGCGTAAACAAATGTTTAGAGCCATCGATATGTGAACGAAAGGTAACGCCCTCCTCTTTAATTTTGCGAACTTTACTTAAGGAATACACTTGGTAGCCACCACTATCGGTTAAAATGGGCCTGTCCCAGCCAATAAACTTGTGTAAACCACCTGCTCTTTCAATGATATCAAGTCCTGGTCTTAAGTATAAATGGTAGGTATTACCTAATATAATTTTGGCGTCAATATCGTCTTTTAACTCGCGCTGGTGAACCGCTTTAACCGTTCCTGCAGTCCCTACAGGCATAAATATTGGTGTTTGGATCTCACCGTGTGCGGTGGTAATGGTGCCAGCTCTTGCTTTGGAATGTGTATCTTTCGCCTCTAGGGTAAATTTCATATTTCTGAATGCTCTTCACTAAAATCTGCCAAAAATAGGAAAAAACAGCAGATTAATGGGTTAATTATTTTATCAACATCGCTAACATTACAGATTTAAAATCAGAAATTTGGCACCTTTTATAAATATACTGTGGAATTGACGCTTATTGAGATCTGCCTGCTGGGCATATTAGTTTTCTGTTTACTTGTACAACTTAGTTTTTCCCTGTTTGTCCACCTGAAATTAGGCATGGTAAAGGTGGAAGATATACCAGCGGATGCCACCGAACCTTTAAGTGTTATTATATGTGCCCGCAATGAAGCCAGAAACCTGGAGCAATACCTCCCTGAGATCCTGGAACAGGATTATCCTGAATTTGAGGTAATTGTGGTGAACGACCGCTCCTGGGATGCTACCAAGGATGTTTTAAAATTGTTTACCGATAAATATACCCACTTGAAAGTAGTTACAGTAGGCGAAGGATCTAAGTTTATTGCCGGAAAGAAGTTTGCCGTAACCATGGGTATCAAAGCTGCAGCAAATGAATGGTTGGTTTTTACCGATGCCGACTGTTTTCCAAGCTCAGATAAGTGGTTGCTGGGTATGCAACCACCAGCAATCGATACACAGGAAATTGTGTTAGGCTATTCTCCTTATGTAAAAAAGCGTGGTTTATTAAATGCATTGATCCGTTTTGAAACCTTTTTTACAGCTGTAAACTACCTGTCTTTTGCTTTAAAAGACATGCCTTATATGGGCGTTGGACGAAACATGGCGTATAAGAAATCATTATTTTTCAAAAATAAAGGTTTCGCTGCACACATGCATATCGCTTCTGGTGACGATGATTTATTTGTGAATGCCCATGCCAATCGGCACAATACCACTATACGTATACATCCAGATACCCACATGTGGAGTGAGCCAAAGGAGCATTTTGGCGATTACCTTAAACAGAAAAAGCGTCACTTTGGTGCTGGAAAACTCTATAAGGGCAAACATAAGTTTATTCTTTCCACACAGATTATTGTTCAGTTTCTGTTCTATATGGCCTTAATTACTGCCTGCTTTTTCAAAGCGCTATGGATTCCGGCATTTGCTATTTTTATCTTTAGTGTCTTGGTAAGGTGTTTAGTGTACCCAAAATTGTTAAAACGTCTAAATTATGCCGGATTGGCCTGGTGGTTTCCCTTGCTGGACATACTATTATTCATTTTTCTCGTGTTTAACGGCATTCTATCTATATTTGTTAAAAAAGTGCAGTGGAAATAAAATCGACAATCATACAAAAATACTTTAAGGACCTCTCTGAGAAGCAGATCAACCAATTTGATCAGCTTTATAGCCTTTACAGTTTCTGGAATGCACAGATTAATGTGATTTCCAGAAAAGATATTGACGAGTTATACGAACGTCATATCCTGCATTCGCTTGGTATTGCTAAATTTATCAGTTTCAAAAAAGGCGAAAAAGTACTTGACGTAGGCACAGGAGGCGGCTTTCCCGGTATTCCCCTGGCTATTTTATTTCCTGATACGCAGTTCCACCTGGTAGATTCTATCGGTAAAAAGATTAAAGTGGTTACTGAAGTAGCTGCTGCACTCGGCCTGACGAATGTTAAAGCCAGTCATCTGCGTGCGGAGCAGGTTACAGGTAAATATGATTTTGTAGTTTCCCGAGCTGTTACACGTTTAATCGACTTTTATCCATGGGTGAAGGGCAAGTTCAATAAGACTTCAAATAACGCCATTCCTAATGGCATCCTTTATTTAAAAGGTGGCGAGCTGGCCGAAGAAATTGAAGAATCCAGGCTGAAAGCAGAACTTTATCCGCTGAAAGATTACTTTGAAGAGGACTTCTTTGATACTAAATACGTGGTGTACATCCCTCAATAATTTTCTTTTTTTTTATCGGTTTTGTAGTGATATATATAGGATATAATATTACGTTAGCTGATGAGTATTGCACATCAAATCGCACTAACGTTAATACCTGGTGTAGGCCAGGCTACTGCTAAACACCTGTTAGCATTTTTTGGATCTGCCGAAGCTGTTTTTGAAGCTGCTGTCTCCGATCTGCTGATGGCTCAGGGGGTAGGTATAGCTATTGCAAATCAAATTGCCAGCAAGCACGTATTAATCCAGGCAGAAGCAGAACAACGCTACGTAGAAAAGCACGATATTAAAGTGTTGTTTTATACGGCCGGCGACTATCCGCAACGCCTCAAAGAATGCAGTGATGCACCGGTTTTACTCTATTATAAAGGTGCTGCCGACCTCAATCAGCGTCGAATGCTAAGTGTGGTGGGTACCCGTATGGCTACGGCTTACGGTAAGCAGCTGTGTATGGAACTTGCAGAAACTTTAAAAACATACGGCGTGCTGGTGGTGAGTGGTCTTGCCTACGGCATTGACATCGCCGCCCATCGGGAAAGCCTTCGAAATAACATTCCAACGGTAGGCGTGCTTGGCCATGGGCTGGACCGCATTTATCCTTATCACCATAAACAAATAGCCCAGGATATGCTGGAAAGGGGAGGTTTGCTCAGCGAGTTTCCTACCAATACCATGCCCGACCGAGAGAATTTTCCTAAACGAAATCGCATTATCGCAGGCCTTTCCGATGCTACACTTGTGGTGGAAGCTACAATCAAAGGGGGTGCCTTGATTACGGCAGAACTCGCAAATTCCTACAACCGCGATGTGTACGCATTTCCCGGCAGGGTAAACGATCCTTATTCGCAGGGGTGTAACTTTATGATTAAAACCAATCGGGCAGCACTGATCAATGCGCCAAAGGACTTACTCTATTACCTTGGCTGGGATGACGTTAAAGAACCAAAGGAGCCGGCTCAACAGCAATTACTTTTTGGTTTGTCGCCAGAAGAAGCAAGGGTAATGGACTTGTTAAAGTCTGCACCCTTACTCATAGACGAACTGGCCTCTAAGTCTGCCATCCCTCAAGGCAAACTCGCTATCCATTTATTGAACCTGGAAATGCAAGGTTTGCTTATTTCGCTTCCCGGTAAACGGTATAAGGTTCATTAAATATTCTGACATACTTCTAAATATGCCTGTTAATAACTCTATTGGTTAAGTAGATTAAAATTTTATTTGCGCAATGTCATTTAACACGAATTAAATTCTAAATTTCTTTTTGTAAATAGAATTCTAAGGGGCAATTCGTATTTTTGTAACATGTGGTATAATAATATTTTAGAAACTATCGGTAACACCCCGTTGGTTAAATTGAATAGCGTTACTAAAGAGATTCCGGCAACGGTACTTGCTAAGATAGAGTCTACTAACCCTGGAAACTCCATCAAAGATCGCATGGCGATTAAAATGATTGAAGATGCGGAGAAAAGTGGTAAACTAAAACCTGGTGGAACCATCATTGAAGGAACATCCGGCAACACGGGTATGGGGCTTGCTATGGCTGCCATTATTAAAGGTTACAAGTGTATCTTTACCACCACTGATAAACAATCGAAAGAAAAAGTAGATGCTTTACGTGCTTTTGGTGCCGAAGTAGTGGTATGTCCAACTAACGTTGAACCTGAAGATCCACGTTCTTACTATTCTGTGTCTTCCCGGTTAGAAAAGGAAACACCTAACTCCTGGAAACCGAATCAATATGATAATTTATCCAATACTCAGGCGCATTACGAACAAACAGGTCCCGAAATTTGGGAGCAAACAGAAGGGAAAATTACACATCTGGTAGTAGGCGTTGGTACCGGTGGTACAGCATCTGGTATTGGTAAATTTTTAAAAGAGAAAAATCCTAACATACAGGTTTGGGGTATAGATACTTACGGGTCTGTATTTAAGAAATATAAAGAAACCGGAATTCTAGACAAAGATGAAATCTATCCATATATCACTGAAGGTATTGGAGAAGACTTTTTACCACAGAACGTTAATTTTGATGTTATTGATCTTTTTGAAAAAGTAACAGATAAAGATGCAGCCTTGATGACCAGGGATATCGCCCGTAAGGAAGGTATTTTTGCGGGTAACTCTTCAGGTTCTGTGATAGCAGGTCTATTACAGTTAAAGGATAAATTGAAACCAGAAGATGTAGTGGTTGCAATTTTCCATGATCATGGAAGTCGTTATATGGGTAAAATGTTCAATGAGGACTGGTTACGTGAGCGCGGCTTTTTGGAGGATGAGAAATTAACTGCAAGCAGTATTCTCGCTAAAAAGGAGCAGCAGGAGATAATTACCATCGATTGCCAAAAGACAATTCTTGAAGCTATCAACAATATGAATACCTTAAATATCTCTCAGATACCGGTAACACAACAAGGTATGGTGGTTGGTAAATTAGCGGAAAGCGATATTTTAAGGGCTTTAATGGAGAATCCTTCCTTGAAATCGGCACCTGTACAGGAAATTATGACGGCTACTTTTCCGTTTGTAGATATGAATACTTCCATCGATAGGATTTCATCCCTGATTAACAAAGAAAACAGTGCGGTATTGGTTGAGGTTGAAGAAGGCAAGATTGATATTATCACTCAGTACGATATCATTAATGCAATTTCTGCCTAATTACTGTGCCAAACTAATAAGACATAAAAAAAGCCTTTTTAAGGGCTTTTTTTATGTCTTATAGTTTAGTTTAGTTTTAATGACCAGGCCCTGTACCTTCAACCCGTCTGATTTGTGCACCTAATGCGCGTAATCGGATGTCGATATCCTGGTAACCGCGTTCAATCTGTTCAATATTATAGATAGTAGAAGTGCCTTCTGCAGATAAAGCAGCGATTAATAACGAAACACCTGCACGAATATCTGGAGAAGTCATGCTGATACCACGTAATTTGTAGGCCTTATCGATACCATTCACCGTTGCACGGTGTGGATCGCAAAGAATAATCTGTGCACCCATTTCGATTAACTTATCAACAAAAAACAACCTGCTTTCAAACATTTTCTGATGTATTAATACATTTCCTTTTGCTTGGGTAGCTACAACAAGGATAATACTCAATAAATCAGGTGTAAAACCTGGCCATGGCGCATCGGCCACTGTTAACATAGAGCCATCGATAAAAGATTCAATGACATAATGTTTTTGAGAAGGAATATAGATATCATCACCCCTTAATTCAAACTTGATACCCAGTTTTTTAAATACCTCCGGGATAATACCCAATTCCTGATAACAAACGTTTTTGATGGTGATTTCTGATTCAGTCATGGCCGCAAGACCAATGAACGAACCTATCTCAATCATATCCGGCAACATACGGTGTTCTGTACCGCCAAGTCTGGTTACGCCTTCAATCGTTAACAGGTTGGAACCTATTCCCGAAATTTTTGCACCCATGCGGTTAAGCATTTTGCATAACTGCTGTAAATAAGGTTCGCAAGCTGCATTATAGATAGTGGTTGATCCTTTAGCCAACACCGCAGTCATTACAATATTCGCTGTGCCGGTTACCGAAGCTTCGTCCAATAATACATAGGCACCTTTTAGATTGGTAGCATCAACGTTAAAAAATTCCTTTTTACTGTCGTAAATAAATTTTGCGCCCAGTTTCTCGAATCCAAGGAAGTGGGTATCCAATCTTCGTCTTCCAATTTTATCACCACCCGGTTTAGGAATGGCTGCTTTTCCAAAACGACCTAAAAGAGGGCCTACAATCATAATGGAGCCTCTTAAGCCACCACCTTTGGCTTTAAAAGTATCAGACAGGAAGTAATCGAGGTTAATATTTTTAGCTTCAAAAGTATAGGTGTCTTTTGATAGGCGTTCTACAGCTACACCAAGATCGCCTAGTAACTCAATAAGTTTATTGACGTCTTTAATATCAGGTATATTGCTGATGGTTATTTTTTCTTCTGTTAGTAATACGGCTGCAAGGATTTGTAATGCTTCGTTTTTCGCACCTTGAGGATGAATTTCTCCTTTTAATTTTTTACCACCTATTATTTCAAATGCATTCATGTTTCTTTTTTCTCTTTAGCTGGTAATTAGTGTCTTGGTTTTCCGTTGTTACTACGCTGAGGACGGTTATTATTGTTATTTACACGGCCTTTACCATTATTATTGTTGTTACTTCTGCCACGGTTGTTGTTATTTGTAGACCGGTTTACCATCGGTTTAAATTCAACTTTATTAAGGTTAATGTTTTCTTCAAGCTGCAACTCGCCACCTGAAAGTTCAGAAAGGTTCTTTAAAATGGTTTCATCGGCCACATTGTCTTTGTTCCATGTTACATAAGCCATTTTCATGAAATTGGCGATTCCTTGTACCATCGCTGCTTTACGTTCTGGCTCTTCCGTGTTTTTGGCTCTTTCAATCAGCGTTTCCACTGTTTTACCGTAATGTTTAAACCTTATTTTTTGCTGTGGATAGCCAATATGTTTAGGTTTAACTGCAGCCTGTTCAGGCGTAGGCTTTGGATATGGGCTATCAACATCAATTTTATAGCCAGAGATGATGTGCAAGTGATCCCATAATTTATGCTTGAAATCAGCCACATCACGCAGGTGTGGATTTAAAAAACCCATCAGGTCTATAACGGCCTGTGCATATCTATTCCGTTCCTGAAGATCAGGTAGCTCGCAGATGTATTTCACCATGTTTTGCACATTGCGACCATACTCGGCTAAAATCAATTCGTTGCGAGTGGTATTATAATCAAAATTCATTTTTAATTTTCTATAGGCTTATCGTGGTTGATCGGAATCAACTGCCTGTGTATGTGTTATAATAAGGTATAATTTATCTAACAATTCGCAATTTAGCAAATTTTAGTAATAATTGTTTATTTCCTAAACCCTGGAAGAAAACGGTTGCTTTAACGTCAGGTAAATTACCTTCCAGGTTAATGATTTTTCCAAACCCAAATTTCTCATGTTCTACCTCCATACCCATTTGAAAGGCACTTGCCGCATCGGGTGCAAAATCCGGAGTAGGTACATGTGCTTTTGGCAATATAGAGGTTGTTTTAGGCATTGCACTCGTTGCCGTTGGTTTAGGCTTGCTGAATGATTCGCGTTGCTGCGACCAGCTGCGGCGTTCATTGTCAAAACTATCTTCCCCTAAAGTACTTTTCGCTGGTTTTGCCACTTCCAGCTCCAGGTATTTCGGGCTTATTTCATTAATAAAGCGACTAGGTTCACAACTGGTTAAGGTGCCCCAGCGGTAACGCGAAGTAGCGTAGGTGAGGGTAAGCTTTTTCTCAGCCCTGGTAATCGCTACATAAAATAAGCGGCGTTCTTCTTCCAGGTCCGAACGTGAGTTCAATGACATTTGCGAAGGAAACAGGTTTTCTTCCAAACCTACTACAAACACGTTTTTAAACTCTAAACCCTTTGCAGAGTGGATAGTCATCAGAGAAACCGTGTCTTTATCCTTATCGTCCTGCCTGTCGTCGTTGGTTAATAAGGCAATATCCTGCATAAATACAGCGAGGCTGCGGTCTTCGATATCTTCTCGTTCCGAGAATTCCTTAATACCATTTAGGAGTTCCTGAATATTTTCATAACGACTTCTTCCTTCAATGCTGTCGTCAGTATGCAACTCTTTTAAAATACCCGAATGTTGTGCAATAAATAAAGCGGTTTCGTAGGCATCCAGTTTTTTAGACTCGGCCGCAAAACTCTTTATCATCATGGCAAAATCATTCAGCTGGTTTGCAATTCTACCTTCAATATACTGTTGAGGATTACAAATGACCTCAAACATGGTAATATTATGTTTATCGGCTGCTACAATTATCTTATCAACCGTAGTGTCTCCCAATCCTCTTTTAGGATAATTAATTACCCTTTTAATAGCTTCTTCATCACTAGGGTTGAAAGTGAGGCGGAAATAGGCTATTAAATCCTTAATTTCCTTGCGTTGATAGAAAGACAATCCGCCATAGATCTTGTAAGGTACATTAAGTTTACGTAAAGCTTCCTCCATTGCCCTCGATTGTGCATTGGTGCGGTACAAAATGGCAAAGTCTTTATGATCTAAACCTTTCGAACTGCGTTCCAGCACAATGGCTTCTGCTACCAGTTTTCCTTCTTCATTATCGGTAAAGGCGCGCTGTACTTTAATACGGTCGCCAGTTTCATTAGCAGAGAATACGTTCTTCTCTAGCTGGTTTTTATTGTTTGCAATAATGCTATTGGCTACTTCTACAATGTTTTGTGTAGAACGGTAGTTTTGTTCCAGTTTATATACTTTAAGGTCCGGATAATCCTTTTCAAAGTTCAGGATGTTTTGAATATTAGCACCCCTGAAACCATAGATACTTTGTGCATCATCGCCCACTACACAAAGATTTTGGTAAGCTGCAGCAAGTTTTTTTACAATAGTGTATTGCGAAAAGTTTGTATCCTGGTACTCATCTACCATCAGGTATTTAAATTTCTGCTGATATTTGTTTAAAACGTCCGGATGGTTTTTTAATAAAACATTGGTTTTAAAAAGCAAATCGTCAAAGTCCATTGCTCCGGCTTTGAAACACCGTTTGGTATACGTTTCATAGATAACGCCTATAAGGGGGCGTTTATTGCTAATATCCTCTGCTTGTATCTCTGCATTGTTCAGGTATTCGCTGTGAGAAATCAAGTTGTTCTTAGCCGAAGATATGCGGTTAAACACAAAGTTTGCATTATACAACTTATCATCAAGCTGCATTTCACGGAGTATGGCGCGTACTAAGCTTTTGCTATCATCAGTATCGTAAATGGTGAAATTTGATGGATAACCAATCTTTTCTGCTTCTACCCTTAAAATTTTGGCGAATACAGAGTGGAAGGTACCCATCCATATATTTTTAGCTTCATTACCAACCACCTTCATGATACGCTCACGCATATCCTTTGAAGCCTTGTTCGTAAATGTGAGTACTAAAATATTAAAAGGATCTACACCTTTCTCAATTAAATGCGCAACGCGGTAGGTAATTACCCTGGTTTTACCAGATCCGGCTCCAGCCACAATCATGGCCGGCCCGTCGGTATTTTCTACTGCCGCACGTTGCTGTGGGTTTAATCCTGCTAAATAATCCAAAATGAGCTAAATATTTTAAATGCGAAGTAATAAAAGACCACGCTGTATAAATATAGGTTTGTGTGGCTGACTGTTCTTTTGTGGATGAACGTCATGCCGCTGATCTAATCAGGTCCAAATATACAAATAAGTAGTTAATATGAAAAGTTTCAAAAACTCTATATTTGTCAAAAACTTTGTCATGCAAGAGATCAAAAAATATGTTGAAGAAAACAAAGAACGCTTTTTAGAGGAGTTGTTTGAGTTATTGCGTTTCCCATCAGTAAGTGCCGATCCTAAGTATAAAGGTGATGTGTTGAAAACTGCAGCATTTGTTGCTGAAAAGCTTAAAGAAGCCGGCGCCGATCAGGTTGAAATTTGTGAAACAGCTGGTTACCCAATTGTTTACGGTGAAAAAATCATCGATCCTAGCCTGCCAACGGTATTGGTGTATGGCCATTACGATGTACAGCCTGCCGATCCGCTGGAGTTATGGAAAACGCCACCATTTGAACCAACTATTCGTAACGGAAAAATATATGCCCGTGGAGCTTGCGATGATAAAGGACAGTTCTATATGCATGTAAAAGCATTTGAACTGATGATGAAAACCAACACCATGGCTTGCAATATGAAGTTTATGATTGAAGGTGAAGAAGAGGTAGGTTCTGCAAACCTTGGTATTTTTGTAAAAGAAAATGCAGAACGGTTAAAGGCCGATGTGGTGTTAATCTCTGATACTTCGATGATCAGCATGGAGAACCCTTCAATAGAAACAGGTTTACGTGGTTTAGCGTACATGGAAGTGGAAGTAGTAGGCCCAAATCGTGATCTTCACTCTGGTGTTTACGGTGGTGCAGTAGCCAATCCTATTACTATATTATGTAAAATGATTGCTTCCTTGCATGATGAAAACAACCACATTACCATTCCGGCTTTCTATGATAAAGTACTTGAATTAACTAATGAAGAGAGAAAAGCTTTGAATGAGGCACCTTTTGATCTGGAAGAATATAAAAAAGACCTTGATATTAAAGCTGTATGGGGGGAAAAAGGTTATTCTACGCTGGAACGTACAGGAACACGCCCAACTTTAGAAGTAAACGGGATATGGGGAGGCTATATTGGCGAAGGTGCAAAAACAGTACTGCCGTCAAAAGCTAATGCGAAAATATCCATGCGCTTAGTGCCACATCAAAATTCACATGAAATTTCGGAAATTTTTGCAAAACATTTCGAAAGCATTGCCCCAGAGTATGTAAAAGTAAAGGTAACGGCACATCATGGTGGCGAGCCGGTGGTTACACCAACAGACAGCGTCGCTTACCGTGCAGCAGAGCAGGCTATTATTGATTCTTTCGGTAAAAAGCCTATTCCTACACGTGGTGGTGGTAGCATTCCTATCGTGGCATTGTTCGAAGAAGTATTGGGTATTAAATCTGTATTGTTTGGTTTTGGATTAGACAGCGATGCATTGCACTCGCCAAATGAGAAATTTGACGTCTTCAATTACTATAAGGGTATCGAGACACTTCCTTTGTTTCATAAATATTATGCTGAATTAAGTAAATAAGCTGTGCCTCCTCTTCCCAAGAAAAAACCACTTACTTCACTCGATAAAGCATTAGCGCGAACACAGGCCGCTACGGCAAAAAAGCCGGTTGTACGTAAACCTGTGAAGAGGAGGCCTTCTAAAAAGAAGTCAAAAGGCATGGCCATGCACTGGAAGTTTATCATAGCGATTTTCCTGCTGGTCCTGTTATCGCCTTTATACTATGCTTATGTGTTGAAGTTATTTACATCGACCATAAGCTGGGTTAAAGATTGGGGCGAAGACCCAAACTACCGCACCTACCAAAGTTTTAATATTAAAATCCCCAGGAAACATAGCATACATGGAATCGATGTATCCTCTTATCAGGGAAAAATCGACTGGCAGCAGGTAAAAGCCATGCACGAAGATAGCGTGAGGGTACATTTTGCCATCATTAAAGCGACGGAGGGGGTGGCACTTGTTGATCCTTATTTTCAAAGAAACTGGCGTGAGGCAGCTAAAACAGGTATTGTTTGTAGTGCCTACCATTTCTTCAGGCCAAAAAAATCTGGCTTGTGGCAGGCCCGGTTCTTTTTGCAAACGGTACAGTTTGAAAAAGGCGATTTACCGCCAGTTATTGACGTTGAAGAGTTAAATGGTGTATCACCAGCAGTGATGCGTAAAGAACTTTCAATATTTTTGTTGCATGTAGAACGAAAAACTGGCGTAAAACCAATTATCTATTCAGGGTTATCCTTTTATAACGATTACCTGGACGGCCATTTCGACGATTATAAATTATGGATTGCCCACTACTATGAGCCACAGCTTAAAGTAAATTCTGAGAAATGGGTATTCTGGCAGCACTCAGACCAGGCGCGTATCAACGGCATTAACCATACAGTAGATTTTAATGCCTTTAATGGCGACAGCACCATGTTTGAAGCCTTAAAAATAAAATAAAATCGGTGTTAAACCGTCCATTTCTCACAGGTTTTTAAAAACTCAGGATCAGCGTCTGCACCAATTCCAATCGTTTCAGGTATATCCAGCTTGAAGCCACTATAGGTTAAACCACCCTTTACCGGGTCTATGAGGTGTCCCAACAGGCAGGTGTCAAGGTCAAAAAACACCACATGTGGGCTTGCCAAGGCAAAATGAAGGTTAGCACTCAGTGCTATACGGCTTTCTAGCATACTTCCAATCATACATTTAACACCTGTTTTTAGTGCTTCTTCATGTATCTTCTGCGCTTCAAGAATACCCCCTGATTTTGCAAATTTGATATTCAAATATTCGCACGATTTGCTGTTAATCAGCTTACGCGCATCATGGTGGTTGTAAACGCTTTCATCAGCCATAATTTTAATAGGTGAATTCAGGTTAAGTTCTGGGAGCTGGTCGTCAAACCAGGTGCGCATGGGTTGTTCACAAAACTCAATGTTGTATTTCTCCAGATCGCCCAGGGCTAATAAAGCCTCATCGAAAGTCCACCCTTGGTTTGCATCCAGGCGGATGGACATATCAGGCCCAACGGCATCTCTAACTGCAGCAACTCTTTTAATATCCTCATGAATACCCTTTCCTAATTTAAGCTTTAGTATGGTACAACCTTTTTGCTGGTAACTAACAGCAGCACTGGCCATCACCTCTGGTGTCCCGATACCAATGGTCATATCGGTTTCTATGGTTCTTTTATTTCCATCTAAAAATTTATATAATGGCAAACCCGCGTTTTTTGCAGCTATATCAAATAAGGCCATGTCAAAAGCACTTTTAATGGTGCTATTATGATCAGCATAACCCAATAGGTCGTTCATGCGCTCCGGAATATCCAGTGGATCTTTGCCAATCCAGATTTTAGCAAAATCTTTGGCCATAGCGATACAGGTTTCTTGGGTTTCGCCTACAATCATTGGGAAGGCCGAGCATTCGCCCACGCCGTAAATGTCACGATCTGTATGTACCCTGATGAAAACATTTTGAGCGAAATGCATAGTGCCAGTCGCAATTACAAAAGGTTCCATTGGGATACTGAAGCGGTAAATTTCGGTATGTGTGATTTTCATGAGTTTATTGTTTTTTCATTTCCATTTAGGCCAGGTAATGCGCTACACGGTTTCATGGTGCAATGTTTGAGGGTAAAAGTACGACTTATCTTTTTACCTTTATTGTATGAATTTGGAACCTAATGAACTAATTAAATCCTCCTCGCCCTATTTATTGCAACATGCCTATAACCCTGTCCATTGGTATGAATGGGGGGAGACCGCTTTACAGATAGCAAAAGATGAAAACAAACTCATTTTGGTAAGCATCGGTTATAGCGCTTGTCATTGGTGCCATGTGATGGAACGCGAAAGTTTCGAAAACCATGAGGTGGCCGAGGTGATGAATCAACATTTTGTATGTATAAAAGTAGATCGGGAAGAACGCCCGGATATTGACCAGGTGTATATGCTTGCTGTACAATTGATGACTGGCAGTGGAGGGTGGCCTTTAAACTGTATCTGTTTGCCAGATCAGCGGCCGGTTTATGGGGGTACTTATTTTCAGAAAAACGATTGGATTAACGTGTTAACCCACGTAGCGGCTTTGTGGGCCCAGGAACCCGAAAAAGCATTACAATATGCTGATCGTTTAACAGAAGGTGTTATTAATGCAGAGAAAATTATTCCGAATGTTAAAACTGCCGATTACACTGCCGAAGATTTAAAAGAAATTGTAGCGCCCTGGAAACGCAGTTTTGACATGAGTGAAGGGGGATATAACCGCGCACCTAAATTCCCATTGCCTAATAACTGGTTGTTTTTATTACGTTATGGCCACCTGGCTGAAGACCAGTCGGCAAGCATGGCTACCTTGTTTACCTTAGAAAAAATGGCTTTAGGTGGAATATACGATCAAATAGGGGGTGGTTTTGCCCGCTATTCTGTTGACGATAGGTGGCACGTACCACACTTTGAAAAGATGTTGTATGATAATGGCCAGCTGATCAGTTTGTATACAGAGGCCTATGCCGCTACACGTTTGCCTTTATTTAAAGAGGTGGCAGAAGAGTGCATTGCCTGGTTACAGCGCGAAATGACTTCGCCGGAAGGTCTGTTTTATGCTGCACTTGATGCAGATAGTGAAGGGGTGGAAGGGAAGTTTTATGTGTGGTCGGGCGATGAATTTGAAGTAACTACCGAAGGCGATCATCTACTGCTTGCCGAATATTATAATGTGACGGAAGAAGGTAATTGGGAAGAAGAACATACTAATATCCTGTTAAGGCGTGTTACTGACGAAGAATTTGCTGCTGCCAAAGGTATTCCGCTGGAAGATTTACAGATGAAAGTTAAGTTAGCCAAAGAAAAGTTATTGCAATATCGCAGTTTAAGGGTAAGACCTGGATTGGACGATAAATGTCTCACGGCATGGAACGCCATGGCCATTAAGGCACTGGCCGAAAGCACCGTCATATTTAAAGATGCCACATACATGGCAATGGCAAAAAGGGCAGCAGACTTTATCCTTTCGGCAATGCGAACCCCTGATGCGGGCTTGTACCGGAATTATAAATCAGGGAAAGCAAGTATCTCCGGTTTCCTCGATGACTACGCCTTTTTTATCGAAGCATTACTGGCTTTATATGCTGTAGATTTTGATGAAAAGTGGCTTAGTGAAGCTAAAAATTTAACGGAATATGTGTTAAGTAATTTCAATGATCCAAACACGCCGATGTTTTTTTATACCCCATCCGGTAATGAAACTTTAATTGCCCGTAAGCACGAAATCATGGATAATGTAATTCCTGCCTCTAACTCTGTAATGGCGCAAAACTTACAGACGTTAGGCTTATTGTTTGATGAAGATAGTTACTTGGCAAAAGCAAGTGCTATGCTTGCTGCTGTTAAGCCACAGCTTAAAACTTATGGTTCTGCTTACTCTAACTGGGCCATCCAATTGTTGAATGAAGTATATGGCCTTAACGAAATTGCGATTAGCGGAGTAGAACATCAAGCGGCTGTTGAAGCGTTAAATGAAGTCTACATTCCGAACAAAATTACAATAGCAGGAACAAATTCTTCACTTCCTTTGTTAAAAGATAAGCAAAGCATTGAAACAAAAATCTATATTTGCCGGAATAAAGTATGTCAGCTGCCCGTGAGATCAGTTGAGGAAGCAATAAAATTAATAAATTAAACAAGATTCTAATGAGTATTAAACCTAATACAGTGGTTTCCTTAACGTATGAATTGCATACGACAAACGCAGAAGGACAACAAGTTTTTGTAGAAAAAGCTGATGAGCAAAACGCTTTAGTTTTTTTATATGGTGCAGGTATGATGTTACCAAAATTTGAAGAGCATTTGCTTGGTTTAAATGTTGGTGATGAATACAGCTTTGAGCTGACTGCTGCTGATGGTTACGGAGATATTGATCCGGGAGCATATGCAGACTTGCCTAAAGATATGTTTAAAGAAGTTGACCTGCCGGGTGTTGGTGATGTAATCCCATTACAGGATAACCAAGGTAATCACTTCAGAGCAGGAGTTACTGCTATAAATGATGAGACTGTTTCAGTTGATTTAAATCACCCGATGGCTGGTAAAAACCTGATTTTTGCTGGTAAAATTCTTTCTGTGCGTGAAGCTACTGAAGAAGAATTAAACCATGGCCATGCACATGGTGCTGACGGTCACGAGGCTCACTAATTCATATTTAAAATTTCTTAAAGGGGTTGTGTCATGATAAAATGGCACAACCCCTTTTTCTTTTAATCCATCACCACCCTTGCGATTTACATAGTATTTGCATTTATCTTTAAACGTAGTTTTAATGCAATTTCAACTCGTATTCATGTAGAATCAATTTCGAAATTCTTTTAACTAAAAAGAGGCTGACCATTTTTCAATGATGCAGCCTCTTAGAATATAGGTAGCCCCGTTTACTTGTACATTTCTGCGCGTAAAGCTGCTATTTCTTCGCTATTGATATAATCATCATAACTCATCATGCGGTCAATACTGCCTTTTGGGGTTAACTCAATTACACGAGTTGCTACTGATTCAGTTAGCGCATGATCTCGTGAGGTAAATAATGCTGTGCCTTTAAAGTCCTTTAACCCATTATTTAAAGCGGTAATAGATTCAAGGTCGAGGTGATTCGTCGGCTCATCAAACATAAGCAGGTTGGCATGTTTTAACATCATCTGAGAGAACATACAGCGCATTTTCTCACCACCAGACAATACTTTGGTGTTTTTTAATACCTCTTCTCCAGAGAAAAGCATTCTGCCTAGAAAACTCCTTACAAACTGCTCATCTTTATCGGTATCTGAATATTCTCTTAACCAATCAACCAGGTTCATGTCCTTGCCGTTGAAATAATCTGAGTTATCATTAGGAATATCTGCCACGTTTATGGTTACCCCAAATTTAAAATCACCAGTATAGTCCTTATCGCGGCCAGTTAATATCTGGTAAAAAGCAGTGGTCGCTAAACTGTTTTGCGAAATAATGGCAATTTTATCACCTTTATTCACCATAAAGTTAACGTTCTTGAAAAGCACTTCGCCATGCGCCGTTTTACTGAGGTTTTCCACCTGCAAAATCTGGTCGCCAGCTTCACGGCCCAAGTTATTAAACAAGATAGCCGGGTATTTACGACTTGAAGGTTTGATCTCCGTCAGATCGATTTTATCAAGTGCTTTTTTACGGGATGTTGCCTGTTTTGATTTGGAAGCGTTGGCGCTGAATCGCTGAATAAATTCCTGCAGTTCCTTAACCTTTTCTTCTAATTTCTTGTTTTGATCACTGCGTTGTTTCAAAGCAAGCTGACTTGACTCATACCAGAAAGTATAGTTACCAGAGTAAATATTGATTTTGCTGAAGTCTATGTCGACAATATGTGTACATACAGCATCTAAAAAGTGCCTATCATGCGATACCACCAAAACAATATTCTGATAATCGGCAAGGAAGTTCTCTAACCAGGCGATGGTCTCAATATCTAAATCGTTGGTTGGCTCATCCAGTAAAAGAATGTCTGGGTTACCAAATAAAGCTTGAGCCAATAACACTCGAACCTTTTGTTTACCGTCCAGTTCTTTTAATTTTTTATAATGTTGATCTTCTTTAATTCCAAGGTTGCTAAGCATGGTTGCAGCATTACTTTCCATGTTCCATCCATCCATTTCAGCGAATCTATTTTCCAGTTCACCTGCGCGTTCACCGTCTTTATCGGTAAAGTCCTCTTTCGCATAAATGGCGTCCTTTTCTTTCATGATGTCAAACAGCTCTTTATGGCCCATCATAACAGTTTCGATGACAGTATATTCATCAAATTCATGGTGATCCTGTCTTAAAACCGCCATTCGTTCACCCGGAGTAAAGGATACCTGACCTGAAGTCTGGTTCACTTCACCTGAAAGGATTTTTAAAAAGGTTGATTTACCTGCTCCGTTTGCTCCAATAACACCGTAGCAATTGCCATGGGTGAATTTCAGGTTAACATCTTCAAATAAGGTTCGTTTGCCGTAACGTAGAGATAAATTAGATACTGATATCATAAATGCTTAAAAAATAAGATGCAAAGGTAGGTATTATTTATAAGGGGTAGAATAATGGGCTTCCTAAATGACTAAAAATTAACCAAAATCCCAGTTTATCGCAAGAGTTGTCTGCTATTTTGTTCTACAATTATGAGAAAAATTTGTGCAATAAGTTGTGTCTATTTTCTCTTTGAGAGATGCTTTTATATAGGTAATTTACATTCATAATAAATCAATTACTGAATTGCAGAAACATTCAAATTCAAGTTATGATAAATTCAATTTATAATAAAATATGGGAGTATTCGCCCGAAATTAATAATCCAAGCGCGTATTTACAGTTGCAACGCTTAACCAGACAGCTAATAAATATATATAATAATGAAGGTAGATTAGAAGAAAATCCTTTCACACCTACCACTCGCCGGAAGCTAAGTTTACCACGCGTAGAACTTGAGTATTTGTTAAAAGATCAAACATGTATGGTGACCGGAGGTTTAGGCTGCGTGGGAAGTTGTTTAGTTAATAAATTGCTGGAATTAGGCGTCCGCCAGGTAGTAATTGTGGATAAGCGCCATTATACCGGAATTACTAGCATTAACAGGAATAAAATTGTCTATATCGAGGCCGACATACGTGATCTTAGTACATTGGAAGCAGCTTTTCAGGCCTATCAACCTGCCTATGTTTTTCACACCGCGGCGCAGCGTAACCCTGGATATGCCGAACACAATATTGTTGAAACTGTAAGTACCAATGTGCTGGGTACTTTGAATGTTGTTAAAACCTGCGAAAAGACTCCTTCAGTTAAACAATGTGTATTTTCTTCAACCGGTAAATCCAGCCGGTATTACACCAATGAAGTATATTCTGCAACAAAGAAGATTTGCGAATTTATCTTTGATACTTATGCTAAACAAAGCAGCGTGATATATTCTATGGTAAGGTTCACTCATATTCTGGAGAACAGCCTGATGGATATGGAACTAAGAAATTTATGGAATGCTAACTTTTCATCTATCCATAGCCCAGGGAAATATGTTACTGCCCAGAACGTAGTGGAAGCAGCAGATTTGTTGCTTAATTCATTGATTCATTCTGAAAAGAATAAATGTAATTTCCTGATTGTAAGAAACCTGGAATGGCCGGTTGAAAGCCTGGAGGTTGCCTTGTTTTATATCAAGCAATCTGAAAGAGATATTCCTGTTATATTTAAAGGTAACCCCATTGGTTATTCGGAAAAATTCTTTAGAGGACAGTTGAATTGGGCAAATCCTGAGGAGCTTAATTTACTGATTAACGTCTATGAGAACAAGTCTTTATCCTATAACAAAGCAGGAGATATTATAATTTCACGTATTTCGTCGACTGAGCCTGAAGTACTTGAACAGGCACTTTACGAATTGCAAAAAGTGGAGGGTGAGCTGCAGACCAAGGAGTGCTTGCTGATAGAACTTAAAAAACTTGTTCGTGCGTCATTGCTTCACGTAGATCGGGAAGACACCCTGAATATCTTAAAATGGGGTCTTCAACCAGAATATTTGTTTAGTCAGGGAGCCACCATGGCAGATTATGGTTCCACTGTTCCTTTGTTAATGGATAGTTTGAATAATTTAAATGTTTCCTATTGTGTAGCCTCAACTTTTTAGTATATATGTCAAAACAGTTACTTATTGATCCCCGTCCATGGGCAGATATTAAAGATAGCGTCATCAAGGCTTTTCCGGAAGAAAGTTGTGGCTTTTTCTTCGGGCAGTCTACCGGTGGAGACACAGTAGTACATGCTGCATGGCCAGTAGAAAACACGACTATACTGAATAAAAGATACCATTTCAAAATCAATGTCAAAGATTACCTCGCTGCAGAGGCTTATGCTGAGCAACATAAATTACAGTTGTTAGGTGTGTATCATTCGCATCCAAACCAGCCTGCGATCCCATCAAGTGTGGATACACGTGTTGCTTTGCCAGATTTTTCTTACCTGATTATTTCGGTAAACCCTGAGGGACAAACTGAAACAAGGAGTTGGCGGCTGGATGATTCCAGGATATTCCAAGAACAACCTATTAATCAAAATCATTAATTATTTTTAATTTGATCTTATGCCTATTGTATTAATACCAACCCCGTTAAGAAGATTTACTAAAAATTCTTCCAAAGTTTTAGTGTCAGGGACAGTTGTCTCTGAAGTTGTAGATAACTTAGTGCTTGATTATCCGGAAGTTCAGAATCATTTACTTGATTCCAGTGGTAGTATACGACAGTTTATCAACATTTTTGTAGACGAAGATGACATCAGAAATCTACGTCAGCTTGATACTATTGTCAATGTAGATTCAACAGTAAGTATCGTTCCAGCTATTGCTGGTGGAAACCTAAAAGATTAACGCGATGAAAAAGACTAATTATTTCTCAAAAGAAGAACTATTACGCTATAACAGGCACATCATCATTCCTGATTTTGGGATGGTAGCGCAAGAGAAATTAAGAAATTCGAGTGTACTTGTTGTGGGTGCAGGGGGATTAGGGAGTCCAGTGTTATTGTACCTGGCTGCAGCTGGTGTAGGTCATATTGGAATAGTAGATTGCGATGTAGTTGAAGACAGCAACCTGCAGCGTCAAGTGCTATTCAATGTAGACGAAATTGGTTTGTTAAAAACTGAAGCGGCTAAGAAGCGCCTGGAAGCTTTAAATCCGTTCATAGAAATTACCCTGCATCACACCCAGTTTACTTCCCAGAATGCTTTGGAAATTGCCAAGGACTATGATGTACTGGCCGATGGTACAGATAATTTCCCTACGCGCTACCTGGTAAACGACACTTGTGTCCTTTTGGGTAAGGTGAACGTGTATGCCTCTATCTTCCAGTTTGAGGGGCAGGTTACTGTGTTTAATCAGCTCAATGACCAAGGGGAAAGAGGGCCAAACTATCGTGATTTATTTCCTCAGCCACCAGATCCCGGGGCAGTGCCAAATTGTTCGGAAGCAGGAGTTCTAGGTGTGCTGCCTGGAATTATAGGAAGTCTCCAGGCACTTGAAGTGATCAAAGTGATTACCGGCGTGGGTGAAACGCTTAATGGACGATTATATCTTTTCGATGCCCTAACTTTTGAATCTCGCACTTTTAATATAAAAAAGAATGATGCAAACCCATTAAATGGATTAAATCCTACTCAAACTACGCTTATTGACTATGAGCAATTCTGTGGGGTGAAAGCCATGGAACGTAAGGTAAAACAAGTAACACCAGCAGAATTTGTAAACTGGCAAAACCAAGGGATAGGGGTGCAGTTAATAGACGTAAGGGAGCCGCATGAGTATGAATTGGTAAATATAGGTAGCCAATTGATTCCACTGGGTGTGATAGCCGAGCATGCATCAAATATCGACCAGAAAAAACGCGTGGTAATCATGTGTAAATCTGGCGTGCGTAGTGCAAAAGCCATCAGGTTACTGGAAGATAAATATGGTTTGGCAAATCTCTATAATATGGAAGGCGGAATACTTAATTATATTAAGGAAATGGAACTTGATTTACCTGTCTATTAATTAGCTTTTTCGCCCGGCTTATGGCCTTCTTTCTATAACAATGATTCCTCTTTTTTGCTCCTTGTAAAGTTCTAACAGTTTGAAGAACAATTCGTTAAATATACTGTTGTACCATTTTTATTGAGGACTCAAATTATGGAATTATGAAAAAATTATCTTATTTATTGTTAGCTGCATTGGTAAGCGCAGGTCTTTCTGCAGATGCACAAATACAAAGAGGGAATGTTCTGATTGGTGCTGACTTTGCAAACCTTAGTTTAGGACTGGATGAACCTAATGTTTTTAGCGCCAGGGTGTCGCCAAAAGCTGCCTGGTTTGTTCAAGACAACATTGCGTTTGGTGGATACGTAGAGTTTGGAATACTGACTGCGAAAAATTCTACCACAACTACTAACTATGGGGTAGGGGTTTTAGGAAGGTATTATGGGGGATCTGATGTGGAGGTGTTAAGGCATGGGAGAATCTTTGGCGAAGCTACCATTGGCTTTGGTGGTCAGAATGTAAGTGACGGCGGTGGCGATACAAATGGAATTGATTTCGCCCTAGGCCCTGGCTTTTCATATTTCGTAACACCGAATATTGGGTTAGAGGCCTTGTTAAAATACAATGGGCTTGCAGGTTTTGGTAGTACACACTACCAGAATAGTCTTACTTTGGAATTTGGGTTACAGATTTATCTTCCAGGCCGTGGAACTGCTAATAAAGTTCGAGGAGACGTGAGATAATTTACACACAGAAGGTAGGGGTTAATCGCTTTTACCTTCTGTTTTTGTTTTTAAGTTCACAGAAGGGCGAACAAACCTTCTGTGATGAGGAAATTTACGCTAATGGATGCGAAAGCGCCACCACTTTGGTCCTCTCATACCTATGCGATTTGAAGATAACTTTATTTTAATTTGGTTGGCGATTTACACAACTAGAACAGGTTGATATTCTTGAAATCGACAGCAAGCTTGAAAAAGGTAAATAATATTGCAATGCAAAAAGCCCTTCCATTGGAAGGGCTTTTTGCATTATTGATAATTCCCAATCACTGGGTTTTACGCTATTAGAAGTGAAACATTACCCCTAATTTTGGTTGAAGGGTGTTTGCGTTAATTCCAAATGATTGTGATTTTACTTTAGATCCGTCTGATGAGTCTTTCCAAGTAGAGTGGTTGTAACCAATACCGTCTACTGATAACTCAATACCAATTTTTTTAGATGGATAGTAAGCTAAACCAGGAGCAAGGTTAACATTGATATCGGTATAAGTGCCTAATTTATGGCCAGTTTTACCGTTGTCGTCCACAAATTTTTCTTTACCAAATGCCATTGGAACAGCTAATTGTCCGAAGAATTTAAATCTGTCGTTCAAACCTACATAATAACGACCGAATGGCGAAACTTCAATAGACTGATCTAAATAGTTTAATGAAACACTTTTGTCGGACTTATAACCTAGGTCTGCACCAATTGCAACGTTATCACCTACAAAGTAACCTGCTTTTGGAGCAATTGTAAAGTTTACATCATGTTTAGCAGCATCAGTAGCTTTCCATGTTTTGAAACCTACGTTTCCACCTAATAAAACATTACCTTTTTCTGTTTGAGCTTGAGTTGCAAAAGCAAATGCGAAAACTGCAACTAATGATAATAATAACTTTTTCATTTTTATATGTTTTAAGTTTATGTTATTATAAGTTTTAATTACTGACTTTCATTGTCATATAGTCAATATATGTGCCAAAAAATATAGGTATTGTTAGTGTTTAAACGGTGTTTTAATAAAATAAGTCTTTTTAAATCAAGTGTTTATATTTTGTCTCGTTTGATGGTTGCTTTCTTAGTATCCCTTGCAATAATTATATGAATCGTTGTTTGTGTGTGCAGTCAAATTGACCTTTTGTGTTAATATGTCAGCTATTTTGTAATGCAAATTGTCAGTGATAATGGCTGATTTGTAATTCATCCTGGTCGCTTTTGGTTTCCTGTATTCCATTACAATGAGTTATTGGGGTAGAGGCCTCATTAAAAGGCTCTGGCCTTGCGGGTTTTGGTAGTAAACAACCAGCACATGAAATCTTGGTAAAGGATTTATCTTTAAGGCCATAAAGGGTAATGAAGTTTGTGGCGATGTTAGATAATTTATGTTATTCTAAACAAACTGCTGGTTTTCAAACCTTTTGTCGCGAGATGTTGTTTAGCTTTTAAAAGGCTTGACATGACAAAATCTCCAAAGAATCACCGTTTTTTCTATCGTAACAGTTTATCAATAGTTTTTTTGTCTCTTTTTTTTATAACCCTCATTGCCCAAACCATAACCGGCTGGAAAGAACACAACCAGGAACTGCAAGACGACAATGCCAAAGCGCTGGAATTGTCAGCGTATTTACAGAGTGGCCATTTTATATCTGCAACCTTTGAGAACTTTGAAAGTGAATTTCTTCAGATGGGTTTGTACGTATTGCTCACCATTAAGTTAAGGCAGCTAGGTTCTGCTGAGTCTAAATCTTTGGACGAGGAAGAAGATGTAGACCGTGACCCTACTCCATCACCTGATGCCCCATGGCCTGTTCGAAAAGGCGGTTGGATTTTAAGCATATATCGCAATTCACTTGGTCTTGTTTTTTTAATTTTATTCTTCACCAGTTGGGGATTGCATCTGTATGGTAGCTGGAAAGATTATAATGTATTACAAATACTATCTCATAAACCTGCCGTTACCGTACAATCATATCTGGTTGAGCCTAGGTTTTGGTTTGAGACATTTCAAAATTGGCAGAGTGAATTTTTATCAGTTTTTGCCATTGTATTCTTAACGATATATCTCCGGCAACACGGGTCTCCGGAATCAAAGCCGGTCGATGCTCCTCATATGGAAACAGGTAAGTAACTTAAGCTTACCCTCTTGAAAAATCACTGGGATAATGATGAAAATATTTTCTATTTTAGAATCTACAAACCTAAATTATTCCATACCATGATTAAATCAACCAACCGTAGAAACTTTATTAAAAACCTCGGTATGCTATCTGCCGCTGCAGGTGTAACCACGCTATTACCGATTGATGTATTTGCTTTGGCAAAAAAAGACTTCTTCAAAATATCCCTTGCGGAGTGGTCCTTTCATAAAGCTTTGTTTGCTGGTAAAATGACGAATTTGGATTTTCCGCTGAAAGCAAAAAACGACTTTGGTATCGATATCGTTGAATATGTGAGTGTGTTTTTTAAAAAACAGGAAAGCGATCCTGCTTATATGAAAGAGTTACTTACACGGACTAAAAATGAAGGTATTCAAAACCACCTTATTATGGTAGATGGTGAAGGAAACCTTGGTGATAGCGACGATGCAGCACGCTTAACTGCAGTTAAAAATCACCACAAATGGGTTGACACCGCAAAATACCTGGGATGTAAAACTATCCGTGTAAATGCTGCCGGAAAAGGAACGGCTGAGGAGGTTAAAGCCGCTGCAGTTGACGGATTGGGTAAGCTTAGCGAATATGGAAAGCAACAAAAAATTAACATTATTGTAGAAAATCATGGTGGCTATTCTTCCGATGGCCAATGGCTATCGTCTGTTATAAAACAGGTTAATAACCCTTATTGTGGAACTTTGCCAGATTTTGGTAATTTCAGAATTGGCAAAGACCAGGAGTATGACCGTTACCAGGGTGTTAAAGACCTCATGCCGTATGCAAAAGGAGTGAGCGCGAAGTCTTTAGATTTCAACGAACAGGGCGATGAAACGACTATTGATTACAAAAAGATGTTTGATATTATCAAGGCAGCAAAATGGAACGGAATAGTAGGGATTGAATATGAGGGATCTAAATTGTCTGAAGAGGAGGGGGTGAGGAAAACAAAAGCTTTGTTAGACAGACTCTTAAAGCAATATTAAATTGGCGGTTACTTAAGTCGGTTATGTAACTTACTTTTGCGATCGTGTCTAAAATTAATCCATAATGGCAGAAGAAGAATTCAGCATATTAAGTAATATCATCAAACGACGCAGGAGTATTTTTCCAAACAGTTATACAACAGAAGAAGTTCCTGTTACGCTGATTAAACAAATACTAGAAAGTGCTAATTATGCCCCTACTCATAAATTAACAGAACCCTGGAGGTTCAGGGTGTATAGAAACGCTGGAAAGGATAGGCTGGGGGAGGCGTTGGCCGAAATTTATAAGCAAAGGACGCCTGAAGGGAAATTTCTTCAAAAGAAGTATGATAGCATAAAGGAAAAAGTAAACAGTGCCAGTGCGGTTATTGTGATTTGTGCAGAATTGCATCCTGATCAGGTTCCAGAATGGGAGGAAATTGCTGCGGTGGCCTGCGCAGTACAAAATATGGCATTAACAGCTGAAGCGCTGCATGTGGGTGCCTATTGGAGTTCGCCTGAAATTTTACCTTACTTAAAGGGTTTTTTAGAGCTGAGCGATCAGGAAAAGTGTTATGGTTTGTTTTATGTTGGTAACCACAACGAAAAACCGCGGGAAGCGAATAGGACGCCTATTGAAGAGAAAGTGAAATGGGTTGAAGAATAAGTCACAAGAAATGGAGATGGAGAATATTAAGGCCGAGTTATATAAGCTTTGTCAACAATTTATAGAACAAAGAATAAACACTGCAGAAACCGCATTGGAGCAAGCCCGTGAAGCAAGTAACGATGATACTAAAAGCAGTGCGGGAGATAAGTTTGAAACTACACGTGAAATGATGCAGCAGGATATTTCGCGGAACAAAAGGTTGTTGATGGATGCCAGGCAGAATTTACAGGTTTTAGAATCACTTAAAGACCATACGGCCACCGAAGTAGTGAAAAGCGGAAGTCTTGTATACACTACAGAGGGTAACTTTTACATTAGTATCAGTGTTGGTCAACTGACGTTTGATGGCAAAACCTATTTTGCAATATCTGCATTATCGCCCATTGGCCAATTGTTATTAGGTAAACAGGCAAAAGATAATATAACCTTTAACCAGAAAAAATACGTTATTCTGGAAGTCGCTTAAGACCTTATTTCTTTCCCTAAAAAAGGGGGGTGCCAATATAAAATGCCCCCAAAAAGTGTCTAGCTTTTTGGGGCATTTTTATGGAATGATGTGGTGTTAAAAACTATTTTTGATGCTGTTATTTAGTGTATTAGCACTCCAGTAACCACTGGCTATAATTCGTCGAATGGTATACAAAGGGTCGTTCTCATCTCTTTTAGTAGCCAGAATATAAGCCGATTTCATACCTCTTTTCTTTAATTCCGGAATAGCCTCAGGGTTCCATAATCCGAAAGGATAGGCAAAGTGCGTGATTTTTTTGCCTGTAATTTCCTCTAATGTTTTTGTTGGTTTTTCGATTTGCAGTTCCCAGTCTGCACCCTGGTATTTTTTAACATTATGGTGATCCCAAGTATGGGAGCCAATTAGGTGACCATCATCAGACAGTTCTTTGATCTGTGCTTTAGTCATATAATTTGGGCGGCCAATAGACACCGTCATGATAAAAAAGGCGGCTTTAAAACCATATTTCTTTAACTCCGGAGCTGCAATGCCGTGTTGGTTTTTTTCTGTGTCATCGAAAGTTATCATAATCGGTTTACTTGGTAGTGGTGTTCCATTGTTCAGGTAATCATAATACTGATCAGGCAGGATGGTGTGATAACCGCTATCAGCAAGTAATTTCATGTGGGCCTTGAAGGTAGCTACAGGAATAATATAATCTTTTGCTGCTTTAGAATCTGTAGGTTTCCAATCTCGAATCTGGTGGTAGCAAAGAACAGGTACCTGTTGGCGTGCTAAAATGGTTTTAGCGTCTGCAACTTTGATGTTGGAAATGTCAATAGCTTTAGCAGTGTCTGTGGAAAGCGAATCAGGAGCATCTGTGGTTTCTACAATGACGTTGGACAGGTCACTGGTTTGAGAATTAGTTTGGCAGCCAAGCGAAAAGAAAAGGGTAGCAGCAGTTAATGATAGTAACGTTTTTTTCATTGATATGAGTAGTTTTTAATAAGTAGCAAATAAAATTAAGATTTAAGGATACGCTAATCCGATGGTTTACTGAAGGATCGGTGCAAAACTATAAAGATATCTTATTTATTACAATGTCACTGGCGTGCTGAAGTTATATTTCAATAATTTAGCCTTTTGAAATAAAATTCCACATGAAGAAACTCTACTTTCTGGTTTTGTTGGCCGCTGCATCCGGTTTGGATGTACGGGCACAAATCAAGACCTCACCATTAACCGAAAATCACGTAGAATCGCCGAAAGCAAACTACCAGCTTGCTTCAAGATTTTCACCTGCAAAAATTAAAAAGATGGTTTATTCAACTACAGTTGATCCCCATTGGTTAAAGCTTAGCAATCGTTTTTGGTATGAGTATGAAACACCCGCAGGAAAACAATGGTATATTGTAGATCCGGCAAGCCGAAGCAAAAAGCCAATCTTTGATGTGGCAAAACTTGCTGCAGATCTTACCCGCATTATTCGTGATCCTTTTGATGCCCAACACTTGCCTATAGAGCAATTTAAATTCTCTCCGGATGAAAAGAGCATCTCTTTCGAAATGAAGAGTACTATAGATGAAGTAAAAAAGGACCGTAAAGACAAAAAAGCAGCTGATTCCCTACAGAAAAAGGTTTTCTTCTTTAACTATGATATTGCCAGTGCGACACTTACAGAAGTGCCTGATTATTCTAAACCGAAAGCAAAACCAAGCTGGGGTTCTGTTGCACCTGATTCATCTGCAATTATTTTTTCCCGCAACTACAACTTGTTCTGGATGGACAAGGAAAACTACAAAAAGGCAGTAAAAAATGAAGAAGACAGCACCATTGTAGAACACCAGTTAACTAAAGATGGTGTTAAATTTTACGCTTATGGAAGTGACGGTGACGGAGAGAATAACGAAGAATTGGAGAAAAATGACAAGAAACGTCGTCGTGCATTTGTCCTGTGGTCGCCAAACTCGAAGTACTTTGTGCTAAATAGAAGAGATAGCCGTAAGGTTAAAGACCTCTGGGTAATTGATCACACGGCTAAAGGACGCCCAACCTTGCAAAGCTATAAGTATCAGATGCCGGGTGAAAAAGAAGCGCCTATTGATGAGATTCTCCTTTTTAATTTTCAGACGAAAACTCACCGTAAACTTGACGTCACTGCGTTTAAGGACCAATCTGTATCTTTTTGGTCTGCACCCTTATTAAATAAAGACAGAGATAATGAGTTCAGACCATCTATATGGTTGGGTAATAATAACAAGATTTTTATTTCACGTACCAGCAGAGATTTAAAAAGAATTGATATCTGTGAGGTAGATATTAATACCGAAAAAGTTACCCCGCTTATTGAAGAGCGTTTTAATACCTACGTAGAAGTAAACAGACCTGGTTTGGTGAACGACGGTAAAGAAATTATTCATTGGTCAGAAAGAGACGGGTGGGCGCATTTTTACCTTTTTGACGGACAAGGGAAACTTAAAAATCAAATAACTAAGGGATCTTTCCATTGTGAAAACATTGTTAATATCGATCATAAAAACCGCGTGTTATATTTTACCGCAAACGGGCGTGAGGCAAATGAAGACCCTTATTATATGCATTTATACCGCATCAACTTTGATGGTTCAGGCATGAAGCTATTAAACCCAGGCGATTTTGACCACGATGCTAACATGAACGACGAGGCTAAATATGTTGTGAATAATTTTTCCAGGGTGAATACTGTACCTCAATCAGTGCTTCTTGATGCCAATGGCAACAAGTTAATGGATTTAGAGACTGCAGACCTATCATTATTGATGGCAGCAGGTTATCAATTTCCAACACCGTTTAAAGTAAAGGCAGATAATGGCGTAACCGATATCTATGGGGTAATGTACAAACCATTCGATTTTAACCCGAATAAAAAGTATCCTATCATTGAATACGTTTACCCTGGTCCTCAAACGGAAGCGGTAAATAAAGCTTTCACCAAAAGTATGGATAACACCGATCGCCTGGCACAGTTAGGTTATATCGTTGTTTCTGTAGGAAACAGAGGCGGGCACCCGGCCCGTTCCAAATGGTACCATACCTTTGGTTATGGAAACTTAAGGGATTATGGGTTGGCTGATAAAAAAGCTGCTGTTGAGCAATTGGCTGCACGTCATGATTTTATTGATATCAACCGGGTAGGAATCACCGGCCATTCTGGTGGTGGTTTCATGTCTACAGCAGCGATGTTAGTTTATCCACATTTTTTCAAAGCTGCGGTTTCAAAAGCTGGAAACCACGATAACAGCATTTATAACCGTTGGTGGAGCGAAAAACATCATGGTGTAAAAGAAATGGTCACTGCTAAAGGTGATACTACTTTTAAGTATGATATTGACAAAAACCCTTCATTGGCTAAAAATCTAAAAGGCCATTTAATGATCATGACAGGCGATATAGATAACAATGTACACCCTGCAGGCACTATTAGATTGGCAAACTCTTTAATGGAAGCAGGTAAAAGATTTGAATTTGTGATGTTACCCGGTCAACGTCATCATTTTGGTCCACTCACAGAATATGCATTCTGGCGTTTGGCCGATCACTTTAATAAATACCTGATTGGCGATTTTACACAACCTGAACAGGTAGATATTGTCGAAATCGATAGAGAGCTGGAAAAAAAACAATAATAATACCCAATTAAGCAAAAAGCCCTGGCCGTATTGGCCAGGGCTTTTTGCATTATTATATTTCCCAAATCACTACTTTTTTATGCGATTAGAAGTGAAGCATTATACCTAGTTTTGGTGCAAATGTGTTGGCATTAAATCCAAATGAATTAGATTTTACTTTATTTCCGGTTAATTCATTTTCAACTTTATTATGGTTGTAACCAAAACCATCTACTGAAAATTCGATACCAACTTTTTTAGATGGATAGTAAGCAAAACCAGGAGCAAGGTTAACGCCAATATTGGTTGTAGTTGCTAATTTGTCGCCAGTGTTACCATTGGCATCCACATATTTGTTATTACCAAAGGCCATTGGAACGGCTAATTGGCCGAAAAATTTAAAATTATCGTTTAAATCTACATAGTAGCGGCCAAATGGCGAAACTTCGAAAGCCTGATTTAAATTGTTTCTGCTTACTTGTTTGTTATAATTATAACCAACGCCAGTACCAATTGCAAAGTTGTCAGCTACAAAGTAACCTACGCTAGGTACTACTTTAAAATTTACATCAGATTTATCAGCACCATCAGTTTTCGAGGTATTGAAACCTACGTTTCCACCTACTAATACATTACCTTTTTCTGTTTGGGCTTGAGTTGCAAAAGCAAATGCGAAAACTGCAACTAATGATAATACTAACTTTTTCATCTTAATATGTTTTTTAGTTTATAAATATTTTTCAGTTTAATTACTGACTTTTGTTGTCATATAGTCAATGAGCGTGCCAAAAATAATAAACGTTATTAGTGTCATTAAAGGGTTTTTAATTAAAATAACCCATATTAAAAGAGATGCTTATTTTTATCTTTGTTTTTAAGCTATATTCATAATATATCCTGCGATAAGCCAGGAGTATGAAGTTTAGGTCATGAGTCAATTTGACTTTTTATGTAATATTGTCAGTTTATTGACTGTTCAAAATGTCAGCCATAAAATGGTTGATTATTATTATAGTTGGAATGACATGTATCTCAATATATTTTTATATTTTACTAAATCATAATGACTGTTCTAAACGTTGTAATGCCATGAGACTAATAATAGAGCGAAAAGACATTAAAGTTTATCCTGATCCGAAACGCGTGATTGCCAGGTATTTTTTTAACGGCGAGGAACGCGCGAAACAAGTAATTAAAAATGTAATGAAATTATCTGAACAAGAGGTGTTTGGTTTAATCTCACCGCTGCTTCAGGAATATTCAAAAAGGCATCGTAATATTACTAAAATATTAACTCGACATTGCAAGAAAGTAAAACCGATCATTGAGCAACTTTCGATCGATTATGATGATCTTTCGGCCTACCGTAGATTATTATTGGGCTCCTATTTTACCCATGAGTATTCCATTGAATCAGCCGCATTTTTTAATCCCTCCATCGTTGAAGATCCTAACCAGGCTGATTTGGTAGAAGGAGAAAAGCGTGTCATTATTAGCTTTAGAGCAGTAGGCGAAGGGCATATCTCCTCTGTTGTATTCAGAAGAGCTTTATTGGACCGCCAAGGTAATATCATCATTACCCCTGCAGGTAATTATGTAGATGAGGCAGAGATCATTCGTAATGCGGTGTACAACAAGAATCTTTTTCTAAAAAAAGCTGATGTAACAAATATTAATTCAGTTATTCTCGAGGAACTTGACGCCAGGTTGCCTGACAAGTTCGAATATGCTGAATTGAGAAGGGTCATCATGGATTCTAAGGCCATACAACCTGATGAAGCGCTAAAACTAGAATACGAGAAAGTATTATGGTTATCTGACACTTATCAGGAGATGAGTTTCTCCAGGGATACTGACATCTCTGATCGTGTTATTTTTCCAATTTCAGAATTCGAACGTAAGGGTATTGAAGATGCACGGTTTGTACGTTTTGTAAAAGATGATGGCAGTATTAAATATTACGCAACCTATACAGCTTTTGATGGTTCATTGATTTTACCAAAATTGCTCGAAACCAGCGATTTCTACGATTTTAAAGTAAGCCCATTGCATGGCGAAGGTTCCCAAAATAAAAACCTTGCCCTTTTTCCACGTAAAATTAATGGCAAGTATGCCATGATATCCCGCATCGATGGCTGGAATAACTACCTGATGTATTCTGATAAATTAACCGTTTGGGACGACCCTATTAAATTACAGGCGCCTGAATTTCCATGGGAATATGTGCAAATAGGCAACTGTGGTTCGCCAATTGAAACTGACGCTGGCTGGTTAATTATTACCCATGGCGTGGGTCCGATGCGTAGGTATTGTTTGGGTGCTTCCCTGCTGGATTTGCATGATCCGTCTATAGAAATTGGCCGTTTGCATGAACCACTGGTGATCCCAAATAACGATGAACGCGAAGGGTATGTTCCCAACGTTTTATACTCCTGTGGGTCCATAATCCATAATGGCGAACTGATTATTCCTTACGGATTGTCTGATTATTGTTCTTCTTTTGCTTCAGTTAACCTGGAGCACTTGCTCGAGAAACTGAAACAGTCGGTTAGTGAAACAAAAACATTAGCCGTTTAATATTTGATGGTAGAGGGTTAAATAACCGTCTACCATTTTTTCTGTGGTAAACTTACTCATTGCCCACTCCCTGCAAATCTCCCTGTTAATAGTGGGAATCTTTGCCACCGCATCAACGGCCTCCTCTAGGGTATGTACTAGAAAACCAGTGGTCCCATGGTTAATTAATTCAGGCATAGAACCTTTGTTAAAGGCAATTACAGGTGTGCCACATAACATGGCTTCGGCTACGCTTAATCCAAATGGCTCAGCAAAATTAATTGGGTGCAGTAATGCATAAGCATTACCCAGCAGTTCATTTCTTAATTCTGATTCTGCAGCTCCTAAAAATGTAATCTGTTCATTCAACAGGGGTTCAATAACCGTTTTATAATAATGTTCATCTTGAATGATCCCAGCAATTTTTAACTTCCTGTTGCTTTTTTTAGCAATCTCAATCGCTTCAACAACGCCTTTGTCGGGGTGCAGGCGCCCAAAGAATAACAGATAGTCATCGGCTTCCTGTTTAAAGCTAAAATTAGCGTTATCCAGTCCATTATAAATGGTGGCCGCATACCGAAGGCTTGGATGCCGGTTTGCATTGCTGATGGACACGTATTGACTTGTGTCGTTATATTTTTGATAAACCCTTATTATTTTTCCAGACGAAAAACCATGTATGGTTGTCACCATTGGGGTGTTAATCAGACGGGAGTAGGTGAGTGGCAAAAAATCAAAATGGTTGTGGATAAGGTCAAAAGAGTCCGCCTTTTCCATCAGGTAACTAATATGAAGGCATTCCAGTACTTTTGCATCCTGCGTTCGGTCTTCTTCATAACCTTTTTCAATAATGTAATCAAGTTTGCCAGCGGTTAACGAATCGCCGGTTGCAAATAAAGTTACATCAACCCCGGCTTTTACTAATCCTTCACATAGGTTCGACGCCATTTGTTCCCAGGGCCCATAATGGCGGGGCGGCGTACGCCAGGCCACCGGTGCTAAGACAGCTATTTTCATAGAATATTAATGGTTAAAAGGAAAAATACACAGTGATGCAGCGCTATCATCAGTAAGTTACCGCAAATTTCCCGGTAAATACTGATGATAGCGTTAGCAAATTATATTAAACTGTGGGTTAGAAAATCTTCTGAATATCAAGACTTTCGCGCTCATGGTTAAACTCATATTCGTATTCCAGTGCTTTTAATACCACCAGATGCGATATCCAATACGCTAGGGTACTTTCGGCACCTTGATTCCGGTTTACACCATTTGCCTGTAATCCATCGCCACATCCTTTTGTCTCATGGTCGTACAATGGCAACCGCAAGGTGTTTTCACCAAGGAACCATTGGTAACTAAGGTACATGTCCCTAATGTAGTCGAGGTCGTGCGTAATTTGGTAAGCTTTAAAATACATCAGCACCATGGCCATGGTTTCAATGGCCTGCTGGTCAAATATTGCCATGTCTTCATTCTTGTATAACCAGCCATCATTTCCTATCGGGTTAAGGTAACCTTTGTCAAGCGTGCGTGAACTAAGGAAATTCATGCTCTCCATGCCTATTTTCAAAGATTCCTGGTCATGACAGGTTTCGTAATGCGACAACAGTGCCAGTGGCAAAATACCATTATCGTACGTCAGCTTGTCTTCAAACCAATGCCATTTGTCCTCTTTATTTGCCTTGTAGGCTTCTTTTAAACGGGTAGCCAAATGGTTCATTTCCCTTGCTACACCATCATCAGCCGGGTTGGCTTGTAAATAAAAGTTTAAACCAATCATGGTGTTACCTATGCCACGTAAGTGTTCCAGTTTAGAAAACTGCGGAATAGACTTGATAAACAACTCCGTAGCAAACTCTCGGTAGGAGTTGTTTGGGGCGTTTTTTATCAGGTAACCAAGGGCCCAGATCGTTCTGCCAAAAGAGTCTTCCGACCCAACCTCATCCAGATACTCACGCTTAAAACTTAAAAAGTTTCTATAATTCCCGTCATCGCACTGCATGTATTGAATATAACTTAAATACACAGGTAACAGCTGCAGTGCAACTTTACTCTTATTCTGCTGGTAAGCCAAAATGACCGCTATTAATGCCCTGGCGTTATCATCAAGGCAGTAGCCTTCTTTCAGGTTAGGAATACCATATTTTGCGTGCTGCACAATACCGGTATCATCAGTTAAGCGTTGAATATGCGCCAGACTAAAAGCAGGCATTAAATCAGGGTCAATGATAGGTTTATTTTCATCACGTAACTGGGTGGCTTTTGAAATTGCGGCTTTAATGGTCTCAATAAATACGCCGCCTATTACTGGCCAGCGCAGGTGCAAACCATATTCATAGGCATTTCTTTTAAGTGTAGCCAGCATTTCAGGGTAGTCGAAAAGCTCGTTTACAATATCTGCCAGGCCATTATGGTCCTTAAAATCGAAAAGTTTACCACGATTGTCAGCAAGTAATTCCTGGGCGTGCCAGTAAGGTGTAGAAATAACAGCTGCTCCGGCACCAACAGCATAAGAAAGGGTTCCGCTTGTTATTTGAGCCTCGTTCAGGTAAGGGGTAATGTATAAATCACAGGCCGTTAGGTAATCGTATAACTCCTGTTCCGACACAAATTTATTTATAAAAGTAATGTGGTTTTCCACACCGAGTTTCCTTGCCAGTTTTTTCAAACTATCACGATATTCCTCTCCCGAGCTCCGTATAACGCCGGGGTGTGTGGTCCCTAAAATCACATACATTACCTCAGGGTGCTTTTCTACGATCTTAGGTAAGGCCGAAATAACTGTTTCCAAGCCCTTATTACGGCTAATCAGGCCAAAGGTAAAGAGTACCTTTTTCCCTTTAAAAGCATTTGATATTTTAACAGGGTTGTAATCTTTAGGTTCTAGATTGGGTACGCCATGTTCAATCAGCTGGATTTTATCGAGTGGAATCTGGTAGATGCTGGTTAAAAAACCTACAGCACGTTGGCTCATCACCACTATCTTAGCCGAATATTTTGCAATTTCCCTTATGATGGTTAACTGCATAAAACTCGGATCTTTTAAAATGGTATGCAGAATGGTGATCAACGGTTTTTGCAGGCGTGCAATTAGCGGGAGCACATATACACCATCGCTGCCACCATAAATCCCGAATTCATGTTCCAGAATCACCGCGTCCGCTAAACTGGTGTTTATGTAATCAGCGCCCCTGATATAATCCTTTTGATTCTCCTGGCGAATGATGTATTCCACCTCTTTTGGGTATTTATACTCCTTCAATTCTTCAGCATCCGTCATGGCAACTACAAAACTTTTATCCGAAACGGATTTTTTGTCGTGGCCAATTGCTTGCAAAAGATTGTAATTAAAGGTAGCAATCCCACATTCACGAGGGGGATAGGTAGATATATAGGCGATTTTCATCTGGGTATAAAGATTATAAGAGTTGAATAGAGGTTATAACTTAAATTAAGTATACATGGATAACAATTTTTACGCGAAAAGGTTCGGTTTATACGCTCATAATTGCGGAAAATCGCCTGTTATGACAAAAAAAAAGCAGGCCCATGGGCCTGCTTCCTGATAGCATTATAATTAGAACAGTTATTAAACTTCTTTAATCGCTTCCGGATTTAAAAACACAAATTTATTGTCGAACATATCCAGGCGTATTTTGCTGTCTTTATTAATCTTACCGGCAAGAATATCTTTGGAAAGCTCATTAAGAATACGTTTCTGAATGACCCTTTTTAGTGGACGTGCACCAAATTGCGGGTCGTATCCCAACTCACCAAGCCAGTCCAGCGCCTCCTCAGAAGCTTCAAGATCAATGCCCATTTCTTTAAGTGTATCCTGCACATGTTTAAATTGCAGTTCCACAATGGCTCTGATTTCTTTGCGGTCTAGTGGAGTGAACATAATCAGTTCATCAATACGGTTCAGAAACTCTGGTCTGATTGTTTGTTTCAACAATTCGAACAGCTCGCTTTTGGTTCTTGCAATCACCTCATCGCGGTTTAGATCAGTTAAATCCTTGAAATTTTCCATGATCAGGTGCGAACCAATATTCGAAGTCATGATAATTATGGTGTTTTTAAAGTTCACCACCCTACCTTTATTGTCTGTTAAACGACCGTCGTCTAATACCTGCAATAAGATGTTAAATACATCAGGGTGGGCCTTTTCAATTTCATCCAATAGGATCACGGAATAAGGTTTACGACGTACTGCCTCTGTCAGCTGTCCACCTTCATCATAGCCTACATATCCCGGAGGCGCACCAATTAACCGCGAAACCGCATGACGTTCCTGGTACTCACTCATGTCAATACGGGTTAGCGCATTTTCATCGTTAAACAAGAATTCGGCTAATGCTTTGGCCAACTCGGTTTTACCAACACCTGTTGTTCCAAGGAATATAAAAGACCCAATAGGCTTGCGTTTATCATGCAAGCCTGCACGCGAGCGGCGAATGGCATCAGAAATTGCTTCAATCGCTTCTTCCTGGCCAGCTACACGTTTGTGCAGTTCATCCTCCAGGTGTAACAGTTTCTCACGTTCACTAGAAATCAGTTTAGTCACCGGAATACCTGTCCAGCGCGCCACAACCCCAGCAATATCATCGGCCGTTACCTCTTCTTTCAGCATACGACCTTCTATTTGCTGACTTTCAAGTTCTGCTTTTAACTTTTCAACATGGTCTTGTGCTTCTTTTATTTTGCCATACCGTATTTCTGCTACCTTACCGTAGTCGCCGGCACGTTCAGCCTGGTCAGCTTCCTGTTTGTAATTTTCAATCTGCTCCAGGTAATTATTAATGCCGTCCACAACATCTTTCTCACTTTGCCATTTGGCTTTCAGTTCGTCACGTTCCGCAGAAAGGTTGGCAATCTCTTCGCCAAGACTTTGCACTTTTTTATCGTCGTTTTCCCGTTTAATGGCCTCGCGCTCAATCTCCAGCTGCATGATCTTCCGGTTCAGCTCATCAACATTTTCCGGTACGCTGTCCATTTCCATGCGCAGTTTCGAAGCTGCTTCATCCATTAAGTCGATCGCTTTATCAGGAAGAAAACGATCGGAAATGTACCGTTGCGACATCTCTACTGCAGCAATAATCGCTTCATCTTTAATCCGCACCTTATGGTGGGTTTCGTAACGTTCCTTTAACCCCCTGAGAATAGAGATGGCATCCTGGGTATCTGGTTCATCAACCATCACTTTCTGGAAACGGCGCTCCAGCGCCTTATCTTTCTCCAGGTATTTTTGGTACTCATCCAGGGTAGTTGCACCAATGGCTCTTAATTCACCCCGGGCTAAAGCTGGTTTCAAAATGTTAGCCGCATCCATGGCACCTTCACCGCCACCTGCACCTACTAAGGTATGAATCTCATCAATGAACAAAATGATTTCTCCATCACTTTGTGTCACCTCCTTAACTACAGCTTTTAAGCGTTCTTCAAATTCACCCTTATATTTGGCGCCTGCAATCAAGGCTCCCATATCGAGCGAATAAACGGTTTTTGATTTTAGGTTTTCAGGCACATCACCTTTAATTATCCTGAAAGCAATACCTTCGGCAATAGCAGTCTTACCAACACCGGGCTCACCAATCAAAATCGGGTTATTTTTTGTCCTACGTGAAAGAATCTGGATCACACGCCTAATTTCTTCATCACGGCCAATAACCGGGTCAAGTTTACCAGATTCAGCGTATTCGTTTAAATTCCGTGCATATTTATTCAGGGCGTTGTAAGTAGCTTCTGCGTTTTGATCCGTTACCCGGTTATCGCCACGCAAGGATATTACAGCCTTTTTTAAGTCTTTTTCATTAACACCCTGGTCTTTTAATAGCTTCGATGTATCGTCGTTGGCCGCTAAAATCCCCAATAGCAAGTGTTCCACAGATACAAACTCATCCTTAAATTCTTTCAGGTAAGTCTGTGCTTTTTGTAAAGCTGTATTCGTAGACGGCGATAAATATACATTACTGCCACTCACCTTAGGATACTTGGCAATTTTTTCGTCAAGCTGCTGGTTAAGCAAGTTTATATTAACATTGAGCTTTTTTAGCACATATGATACTACATTTTCATCAACATTCAGCAGTCCTTTAAGCAGGTGTGCTGGTTCAATAGCCTGTTGCTGGTTGCCTTGGGCTATTTCGGAAGCCTGTTGGACCGCTTCCTGGGCTTTTATTGTAAAGTTGTTGAAGTTCATGCGTAAAATTGCACAAAAGAAATGCCATGGCACATCAACAAGATAGAACAGAAAAGTTGTCGGTATACCTGTAAGACATTCTGTCTGTAATACCTCATTCAACATGTAATTATTGCAGTTGGAAAAAGCTACTAATCAGTCGGATATAACAGGTGGATGAGGTGTTAAGCAGGAGGCTGCTTAATAAAAAAAGCCGAATCAATGAGGTTTATCAATTCGGCTGTATGTTGTATTATACTAAAACTTCTTTGAGTTTGCCTGTTTGATGATCGGCTAATTTTTGTAGTGGGCCGGCAGCAAGCATTTTCATCATCATATTTAAATCAGCAGAGATAATGTGTTTGGCAGTAGTACCACCTTGCCCGTTATCGGCAACTGTCCATTTCAATTCTAAATCGAAGGGTGCTTTTTCTGTTGGAACAGCAATCAGCTCCTCATTTGGAATACGGTTTGTAATGGCGATGGCCAATTTTGCCATATTCTGGATGGTGAAACTTGCCGTATCTTCTGTTGACGACCAATTATAAATATTCTCGGGCATCAATTGCTGGTGGTTATTTAAATCGGCTAAAAACGTATATACTTTTTCTACAGGAAGGTTAATCTCCGTGATACTTTCAATTACAGTCATATGGTTAGGTTAGGTGTTCAAGTTCTTTTCCCCAGTTAGCCGGGTCTTTACGCCATTTCGCCAATAGCTCCACATCGTTTTCACCAATGAAGCTATGCTCTGCAGCATATTCAATAAGGGTGTTATAATTAGACAAGCTGGAATAACGACATTTAGCTTGTTTGAAATTCTCATCTGCCTGGTCAAAACCATAGGTAAAAATAGACACTAAACCTGCAACCGAAAGTCCTGCACCTCGCAAGGCTTCGATAGCCTGAATGCTACTTTTTCCCGTAGAGATAAGATCTTCTACCACAACTACGCGTTGTCCTTCAACAATTTCACCTTCAATCAAACTACCAGTGCCGTGTTCTTTTGCTTTTGCACGTACATAAGCGAAAGGCAAACCGAGCTCCTGAGCAACCAGAACACCTTGCGGTATCCCTGCAGTTGCCACGCCAGCAATTAAATCCACGGAGCCAAATTCTTCCTGAATCAATTGCGTAAGCTTCTGTCTGATGTATGTTCTAACTGAAGGATGTGAGAGCGTAATTCTGTTATCGCAATATATTGGAGATTTCCAACCGGAAGCCCAGGTAAATGGATTCGCAGGTTGTAATTTTATTGCTTTAATTTGTAACAGAAATTCAGCGACCTTTAATTCAATTTCACGTTTAATATACATGGCTCAAAAATACAGAAATTACAGAATATATATTAATGATAGTTCCCTGTTTATTGCAGATAGTTTGCCTGACGAAGGTTTGGATTTGCAATTGATTGATGTACAGTCTTTTGATTTTATAACTTTTTATAAGAATTTAGACAAGGGGGCGGCCAAGCACTATCTGTTGCGCAGCGATGATCCAAAAGCGACCTTTAAAAAGTTAAAGGATCAATGTCTGTTGATTAAAGCTGCAGGCGGTTTGGTAAAAAGCGGTAAAGGGAATTATTTGTTTATTTTGAGAAATAAAAAGTGGGACCTACCCAAAGGTAAGGTAGAAAGTGGTGAAAAAATGAAAGAAGCCGCTTTGCGTGAAGTGGAAGAGGAGTGCGGCGTGAAAATTTTAACCAATGATGAGAAGCTTTGCAGAACCTATCACATCTACGAAATGGGTGGTAAAGTGGTGTTAAAAAAGACCAATTGGTACAGCATGACGGTAAAAGGGCAACCTAAACTCATTCCTCAACAAGAGGAGGGGATTACCAAGGCGGGCTGGTATGGTAAAGATGCGCTGGGACCATTGTTAAGTAACACCTACCAACTTATTCTCGATGTGCTTAAAGCAGGAAAACTGCTTTAATACTGTTATTAGCAGTAACTACCAGCCGTTGCTGGTAGTTTCATAAAGCATGCTCCAATTATTTTTTCCTTTTTATAAAAAGGTTAAAGCTTCTTCCGGTAAAAATTTACTGATATCGCCCTTGTTGCGTAAAATATCACGTACAATGGTAGAGCTGATGGCCGAGTATTCAGGCTTGCTTAAAATAAAGATAGACTCCATTTCGGGCATCATCGTTTGATTAATCTGAGCAATGGCTCTTTCATACTCGAAATCGGCAACCGATCTGATACCCCTTACAATATGTTGCGCATTTATTTCTTTGGCAAAACTAATTGTCAAACCTTCATAAAGCCTTACTTCGATCTTTGGCGTGCTGGCAAAAACCGCACGTACAATTTCTTCACGTTTAGCAGCAGGCAGAAAACTCTGTTTCGAACTATTTAAACCTATACCTACCACAATCTTATCAAATAACGGCAATGCACGCTTAACAATGTCTACGTGAGCAATGGTAATGGGGTCAAAAGAACCTGGGAATAAAGCGATTTTCATGTTATTGCTGGCTTGGTTTTTCAAAGAATGTAAATGACGAGTTGCCGTATTTACGGGTTTGTGTATAACCCGGCTTACCCTCTAACCGTAAATTTGTTGGATGTTCTACAATGAGCACACCGTTATCGGCCAGCAAATTGTTTTTAAACACCAACTCTGAAATTAAAGGGATGGTAGGTAAATCGTATGGTGGATCGGCAAAGATGATCTGGTACGATTTCTTATGTGTTTCCAGAAATTTAAACACATCGGCTTTATGAAGTTCTATGCCTTTGATGTCATAATTTTTAATCACCGATTTTACCCAATAGATACAGCCCGAATGTTTGTCTACTGCGGTGATGTCGCTCGCGCCTCGTGACGCAAACTCAATGCTGATGTTCCCTGTGCCACAAAAGAGGTCAAGCACCGAACAATTCTCAAAATCGTATGCATTGTATAAAATGTTAAACAACGCTTCCTTAGCCATATCTGTAGTGGGGCGTACCGGTAAGTTTTCAGGTGCATTCAGCCTGATCCCTTTTAACGTTCCTCCAATTATACGCATAAGTCTATCGCTAATAAATTACTATAATAATAAGGTGGCATATCTTCCAGTATGGTATAATTCAGTTTGTCGTTTTGAGGTAGGGTAAACTGAATGTTTTTAAAATATTTCTTAAGAATGAGGTGTTTCTCATCATCACTGTTCACAATACCCATCAGGTACACGGGCATCTCCCTAACCGTGGGCTCCAGTTGCTGCAGCAAGAGTAATAAATAGTAATTAAATTCTTCAGCATTAATTATTTCGAAGGTGTTTTTAAAATACAGTTTGCCTTCGTTAACCTGTAAAAGGCTAAATGATAAAGCGGTAAAGTCAAATAACAAGCCGTTTTCTATCCGGGCCCCCAGGCTTAATAATGGCGCCTGGTGATCCACTTTTTTTGCAGATTCGAAATGTTGATCGAGTACGTTTTCTATACCCTGGTCAATATTAAACACCGCGGTAAAATCAAAATGATAATTCGGCCTCGTGTGTACTTTGCCAGATTCGCGGCTGGAAAAGAAGTTTGTATAGCTGTTTATGGCATCAGATGAGAACAATTTGTTGGGTACCGTTACACAATTGTCGGTGTTTACGGCAATTTTTACGGTCGCAAACGGATAACTGAGGTAAGGGTCGTTTTTAAGCAAACGTTTTAATGTTTGTAAGGTGTTGCTGCACTCCTGCTCGTCAAATACGGCTTTAAGTTCTTTATGTTCTTGATTTATAATTGCATAAGAAAAACTGTCTTTCGTAATTTTCAATAACAAATTACATGCTGGTGCTGTATGCGGATCAAATTCTGGATCAAGGAGGAGCAAACTGTTCTTCGTATTCATCTTAACAAAATTAATTCTTTTTTCTATAACCACACCATAAGTCGAGGCCAAGCGGTCTTAGGAAGACAATAGAGAGGGACAACTCCTTGGCTCACAGAACGACATGGCTACGATCCGACTTGTATGCGGATCAAATTCTGGATCAAGGAGGAGCAAACTGTTCTTCGTATTCATCTTAACAAAATTAATTCTTTTTTCTATAACCACACCAT
>NZ_JAZQNU010000014.1:0-2290 GCF_045627485.1 Pedobacter sp.
CTGTTAAAATATTTCAGAGCCACAAAATAGGGATACACTTTTGGAAAAGTTATTAGAACTTATAAACGAGCGTGTCGTGGAGTGGGCTATTGTTATCTTCGCAACATTTATAGGGTTTTTCATATACTTAACATCGACTACCGATCCTATTGGAAGTCGTGTCAGAGGGGCTTTTCAGGGGGCATTAATCGCCGGTTCGTGTGGATTGCCAATCTGGACTTATATTGGAAACGGCAATCTTGGCTTGCTGGTAGTCATCGTCATTGTGCTTTGTGTAACTGGTCAGTTCCTAATTGAGCCATTACAGAAGGCTGTACCAAAATTACTCAATAAGCTATTTACTAAGGTTGAGGCTATACTTGAGAAAATTTTCGGGAGTCACTGACATGATACTAATCACTATATCAATGGCCGTTGTGTTCTTTTGCACATTCTTTTTACTGGTGTACAGAAGAATCAAAGTTAATAATTTTGCCCGGGCTTGGTCGTGTCTGACCTTGCTGGGCATTATTGCTATTATTGCTGATCCTAAGTACACCCACCTAACACGCGCCATAGAGAAACTGCATGGCGGCATTCCTCCTTATTTAGAATGGCTGGATGCACAAACGCCAAACATTCTGATCTGGATGGGTATCGCTGGATTCTTTTCGTACATCACGTACAAGTCATATAAAAGGGGATATATATGATCCTGACTGCCGGTGGTTTTAATATTCTTCGCAATGGCTTAGGCCGATTAAATCAAAGCCAGGTTAATGAGATTAATTTTCTGGTATCCCAATTCGACAAAGACAAATCTATTTCCTACCCTCAAGCTGCCTATATGCTGGCGACAACATGGCATGAAACTGCAACAACCATGCTGCCGATTGAGGAATATGGAAAGGGGAAGGGTCGCACCTATGGAACATGGTTTAAGAACAGTTTAGGCAAGCTGTATTCTTTTATTGATGGATTTAAAAAAGCAGCATATCTATTTGATGACTACCCTCATCTATATTATGGGCGTGGTTATGTGCAGCTTACTTGGTGGGCTAATTACGACAAGGCATCAAACAAGCTGGGTTATGATTATACTCAGAATCCCGATTTAGTTATGAAAAAAGAACATGCTGTTAAAATCATGATTACCGGAATGAAGGAAGGCTGGTTTACTGGCAAGAAACTTTCCGACTATATCCATCAATCCAAAAAGGACTACATTAACGCGCGCCGTATCATCAACGGAACTGATAAAGCAAAACTTATCGCCGGCTATGCCGAAATATTTGAACGTGCTTTGAGGTCCTTATAATGCCACTACTCCTTTTATCCTTCTGGCGTGAATTTATTATTGCCGTACTTTGTATTGCTGTGGTCTGGCTGACATTTACCAAAATGAAGCTTGAGCATGAACTAACCGAAACCCACCTGATCCATAAAAACCTTGTGAGTGATTCCGAGCTTAGAAATTCAAGGCTGGTTGCACAACATCAGGAACAGCGAAAAATTGATTTGGAGAATTACGCAAATGAAGTCCTTGGCCTTGCTAACCGTTATGATGCTGCTCTTGCCAACTCTAGCCGGGTGCAGCAAGAAACTACAACCTATAACAACCGACTGCACACCGTTACTAGAGAAACCCTTGAGAATTACGCCAAAGTCGGAACAACACTCTATAACGAGTGTAGAAAAGAATATCTTGGATTGGGATATTACACTGCGAAAGTCGATGCAGAACTAGACAGCATAACAAAAAGGCCCGATTAAGGGCCTTTGTTAATCTTCGCCCATTATCTCCTTTAGCTGTTTTATTCCAATATCAAGCACTGTAATTTTCCTCGATGGATGCCGTTACAGGGTCAGTAGAACCAAATCCACCAATGCCGCGATCTGTTGTAGATAACTCATCTACCAAATTAAACTCAATTTTAGGATATGGCAGGATGATAATTTGCCCGATACGGTCGCCTTCACTATATTCAGAGTAGCCATATTCATAGCGCATGGTTTCTTCATTAAATATTGTGCTTTTAAACTTAAAAACCACTTCACCGCGATAACCACTATCAATCACGCCCACCGAGTTACCTAGAATCAAATCCTTTTTGGTGTTGCTTGAGCGTGGAAATAATAGTCCGACATAACCGTTAGGGATTTCAAAGGCCAAGCCTGTACCGTAAACCACGTTGCCATGTTCATCATAGTTTTTTGATGTAGCGGTTAAATCCATGCCCGCGTCGCCGTGTTTCGCATAAGTCGGCAGGACGGCATTTTCTGCCAGTTTTTTTACATTAACTTTCATCAT
>NZ_JAZQNU010000015.1:0-51264 GCF_045627485.1 Pedobacter sp.
GCTTAGCCGGCCTTAGAAGGGCTGCAGCCGTTCAAAGGCCCTTCTAAGGCCCTTCTAACGCCCTTCTAAGGCCGATCTAACTAAGGGCTGCACTGTCTTGTATTTGTCTTGTATTAAAATAGCTATACACGTGTGAAATTAATTTAGTATTGGTTATACAAATAAATTTGGTAATTGCATATCAGCTATACAATCAAGATTTGCTTCTGTTTTATAGACTTTATTTTTCCATCTTTTCTTGAGCGTTCCTGTCATCAAATGAGCCCTTTCGGGCGTTAAATAATCACAACTAGCGTGTAGCCTGACTTCGTTGTAAGCTTTAATTGCCTCTTGGACCCGCTTGCTGGTTTCTATAAAGCCCTGACTTGATTGGTGAAGATTGAACTCGTTTTTTATGATGCCATTAACCCGCTCAGCAAGCGCATTTTCGTAAGGATCGCCATTTTCAGTCATGCTGATGGCGATCCCGTGCTCAATCAACAGACTGGTGTAGGCACCTGAACAATACTGAGAACCCCGGTCAGAATGATGAATAAGGGGCTTGTCGGCATAAATGCGTGCCTTTAAAGCCATATCCAGAGCATCAAGGCATCCTTTTGCGGACAAGTCTTTTCTAAAGCTATAGCCCATGATTTTTCTTGAATAAGCATCTGTAATCAGGCTCAGGTAGCCCCATTGATTGCTTAACCGGATGTATGTAATATCACTGGCCCAGACCTGTTCAGGGCGGGTAACAGCCAGTTCCCCGACCAGGTTATTGTATTTATGCATCCAATGCCTGGAATCGGTGGTAATAACTTTTCTCTTACGCCTGCGAATACCCAGATGGTGTTCGCGCATCAAGTCAAACAAGTAGCTTATTCCAATCTTGATATTATGGCTTTCCAGCGGCACTTTAAGCATTTCATGAAGCTTTAAAGTGCCTGTTGCCGGAAGGGTTTTACGGATCTCTAATACGTTTTGAATGACAACTTCATCCTTAAGTCCCTGATCCTGAACACGCCATTGGTGGTCATAATAAGCATGACGGCTTTTGCCAAACAGTCTGCACAAGTTCTTTATCCCATTTCCAGGATAATCTTGTTTTATTTCGGTGACTGCCTGGCACCAGACTTTTTTCTGATATCAATTTTAAACTGCCTTTCAGCAATATCGATCATGGTATTTAGGGCCACGTTCTTAAGTTCTGCGAATGCCAGGGCCTCTTTGAGGGCCTTTACTTCATCACTGTCTTTGGTTTTAACTTGCTTAGCCATAGCATCAGAATTACTAAGCCTAAGTTCGGAATTTTCTTCCGATTCTTCCTTTATCCAGGAATGAATACTGACAGCGCTTACTATTCCAAAACTAATCCGGGCCTCTGGTATGCTCATCCCTGAGGCAATGGCACGCAATACAGCGCGCTTTTCCGAAGGACTATAAACGCGCTGTTTACTTTGCTGGTACGCCTGAGAGCCGTATTTGCTCATCCAACGGCAAAGCGAGCCATCAGAGAACCCATACTGCTGGCGCAACGCCAACCTGGGTGTGCCATCCTCTACAGCCTGTACGATTTCTTTAATCAAACGCTCATCATAAAAATGTGCAACAGATTTGCGAACCCGTTTTGCTGTGTCTAATTTTTTAGTTGTCATACACTAAGATTTATGTGTATAGCTTTTTTAACAATTGACAAATCAGAATTTTTGCCAGGCTCCAATGAGGTTTTTCGAGTTACCTGATTCGGCCATAGTGAGGGGTGGCAACATTACTGTTTGCCGATAAATAAAAAAGGGTGCAACTGATTTCCAGCTGCACCCTCTCCTAAATATGATAAGAAATTATTTTCTTGGTGTTCCGTCTTCGTTTTTGTCAACCACCGGGCGTTTAGCAGCATTGGCTATTTCCCATGCGGTAAAATATACTAATTGCGCTCTTCTGGTCATCATTGGGAAATCGATCAGTTCAATTTCGTCACCTGGGGCATGATACTCAGGGTGCACACCGTTGAAATAAAAGATTACCGGGATGTCGTGTTTAGCAAAGTTGTAATGATCTGAACGGTAATAAAAACGATTAGGATCTGTACGGTTGTTGTAACGCATGTCCAGGTTCATTTTCACATAATCGTCATTGGCTTTGATACCTAATTTATTCAGGTCAGAACTTAACATGTCAGAACCGATGATATAAATATAATCAGGGTTGTTGGCATGGTCGGCATCAACACGACCAATCATGTCGATGTTTAAATTAGCCACTGTGTTTTTCAAAGGAAAAACAGGGTTTTCTGAATACCATTCAGAACCCAGTAAGCCTTTTTCTTCGGCAATAACAGGCATGAACAAAATGCTTCTTTTTGGTCCTTTACCTGCTTTTTTAGCTTTAACAAATGCTTCAGCAAGCATGAGCACTGCTGTAGTTCCAGATCCGTCATCATCAGCACCATTGTTTACCCTATCTTCACCAGATTCTGTTAAACCAATGTGGTCATAATGCGCCGTAATCACCAATATTTCATGTTTTAATTTAGGGTCTGAACCTTCTAAGAAACCCAAAACGTTTTCGGCACGGATAGGCACCTCTTTACGAACCGCTGAAGCGCAGAATGCTACGTCAATTACTTTCGAAGCAGGTTGTTTGCTTTCTTTAAGTTGTTTCTCCATAGCAGCTACCGAACTTCCAGCTTCTTTTAGAATTTCATTGGCCGTTTTAGTAGAAATGGTAATTACAGGTATGCTTTTGGCAGTGGTCTGCTCTTTAAGGTATTTCGCAGTTTTCATTACCAAACGGCCTTCACCATTGTGGTAACGTTCTTTGGTTTGTTCAGTATACACATCCAATGAAGGATCTACAATCACAAGCGCTGCTGCCTGGTTCTCGGTAAGAAAGTTTACCTGTTCACGTTGTGCAAGCATTCTTTGACGCATTTCATTGCGGTCGGCTGGTGCTGCACCGCCAAGGATCATCACTACTTTATCTTTCAGATCTTGTCCGGCGAAATCGTTGTAACCGTCTTTGTTAACACCGTAACCTGCAAAAAGCACTGGTTTGTTGTTAAAGGTAAAACCTTCGCCAGTTACACTGCCTGGGGTAATGATGAAATCTTTCAATAACTCTTTGGCTTCACCATTGATGGTTACAATACTTTGTACCAGGTTATTGGTAGCCAGGTCTACAGGCTGGTAATAACTTCCATTAACAGGTGCTTTCAAACCCAGGGATTTGAAGTGGTTTTTTATGTATTCAGCGGCCATAAAGGCTCCTTTTTTACCTGTTTCTCGGCCTTCATATTCGTCAGAAGCCAATACCGATAAATGTTTGTAAGCATTTTCCTTGGTAATGGATTTGCTGAATTTAATGGCAGTTTTATCTTGAGCACATGCATTAAGCCCAAGAAATAACACCAGACTGGTGTAAATAAAGTGTTTGTTCATGAATTGTGTGTCGTTATGTAATGTGTTGCAATATTATTTGTTAACAAGAAATTTTATCCACCCGTGTACCATGGCGTCCACCTTCAAATTCGGTGTTTAAAAAGAGGGTAGTAATTTCTTTAGCCAGTTCTTCGGAAATAAACCTAGCAGGGATACATAATATATTCGCATTGTTATGTTTCCTGGCGAGTTCGGCAATTTCTGTTTGCCAGCAAATTGCTGCGCGTATGCCCTGGTGTTTATTGGCTGTTATTGCCACACCGTTAGCACTTCCACAAACCAGAATGCCAAAAGTAGCGGCATTGCGCTCTACAGCTTCTGCCACAGGGTGTGCAAAATCAGGGTAATCAACTGAATCCGGCGTAGCGGTGCCAAAATCAGTTACCTCATGGTCCGACAAAAATGCTTTAAGCATTTCTTTATATTCAAAACCTGCATGGTCGGCGCCAATTGCAATTTTAATGGATGTTGACATGATGTATTATCTATGGTTTATAAGATTGCAGTTCTGTACTGTTCATGGCTTTATTTCTCTTTTTCTCGATATAAGCCGAAATAAAGATACTCAGTTCGTACAATATAAAAAGAGGGAAAGCTACCACCAACATGGTAATCATATCCGGAGTGGGAGTAACAATAGCGGCAATCACTAAAATAAGTACAGCTGCATACCTTCTGCTGGCCCGCATAAATGCAGGCGTCATGATGCCAAATTTCGACAAGATGTAAATAACTACAGGCAATTCGAAGATGATTCCCGTACCGATGGTTAAGGTAGCTACCGACGAAAGGTAAGAGGTTATGGTAAAGGTGTTCTCAATTTCCTTACTGACTGAAAAATTGGTGAGGAAGTTAATGGATAGCGGACAGATGATGAAATAACCAAACAAGATACCGATAATGAATAATAGGGAAGAGAAAAAGACAAATCCACTGGCTGATTTACGCTCATTATCGTGAAGCGCTGGTTTTATAAATAACCACAATTCGAATAGGAGGTAAGGCACTGCAAAAACGATACCTGCCATAATACAGGAGTTGATTTGCAGCGTAAACTGCCCCGCCATTTCCGTGTTGATGATTTTGCCGTTTATTTCGGTAATGCAAAAGTCTTGCCCCAGGGAAGGGAAACTTTCTACCAGGCTACACATCATTCTGTATGTCCAGAAATCAGGTTTTTTTGGCCCCATAATTACGGTTTCGAAAATAAACTCGTAAAAGTAGAATGCAAGAATGGTGAATATGACAGTAACCAGAAGTGCGCGTAATAAATGTTTTCTTAACACATCAATGTGGTCAAAGAAAGACATTTCCGTCTCGATAGCTTTACTTTTATTTTTAATAGAATCGATTAGATCCTGCGTTTTATTATCGCTCATGAATATTGCTTGTTAAAACAAAAATACCATTCTGTTCTATTAGAATGGTATTTACGTTTTAAATATTACAAAAAGTTTATTAGGATTCTGTGAATACGAAGGTTTCCATGAATTTAGTGGTGAAATTACCAGCCCGGAAGTTAGGGTCCTTCATTAATTTTAAGTGAAAAGGAATCGTTGTCTTTACACCTTCGATTACAAACTCACTCAACGCCCGTTCCATCGTGCTGATTGCTTCTTCGCGGGTTTGTGCCACACAGATAAGCTTTGCAATCATTGAATCGTAATTTGGAGGAATCTGGTAACCTGCATATACATGTGTATCTACACGTACACCATGACCACCCGGAGAGTGGAAATTGGTGATTCTTCCCGGCGAAGGGCGGAAGTTATTAAAAGGATCTTCCGCATTGATCCGGCACTCAATGGCATGCATATCTGGTAAATAATTTTTACCGGTAATAGGAATACCTGAAGCTACTTTTATTTGCTCTTTAATTAAGTCGTAATTGATAACCTCTTCCGTAACGGGGTGCTCTACCTGAATACGGGTATTCATCTCCATGAAATAGAAGTTACGGTGTTTATCTACTAAAAATTCGATTGTTCCGGCACCTTCATATTGAACGGCTACGGCACCTTTGATGGCCGCTTCACCCATTTTTTCCCTTAGTTCGGGGGTCATAAAAGGCGATGGTGCCTCTTCAACCAGTTTCTGGTGACGACGCTGAATCGAGCAATCGCGTTCAGATAAGTGACAAGCCTTACCATACTGATCACCGATAATCTGGATTTCAATATGACGTGGATCTTCAATATATTTTTCAAGGTATAAGCCGTCGTTACCAAATGCCGCACCAGATTCCTGACGGGCACTGTCCCATGCATTTTCGAAGTCTTCGTCTTTCCAAACCACGCGCATACCACGGCCACCACCACCGGCAGTTGCTTTCAGGATGACAGGGTAGCCCATTTCATTGGCAATTTGTATACCTTCTTTTACATTGGTTAACAAACCTTCGGAACCAGGAATAGTAGGTACACCTGCTTTTTTCATGGTTTCTTTTGCCGATGCTTTATCACCCATAGAGTTGATCTGTTCTGGGGTAGCACCGATAAATTTAATACCATAGTCACGGCATACAGAAGAGAACTTTGCATTTTCCGATAAGAAACCATATCCCGGATGTATTGCATCAGCGTTGGTTAACTCAGCTGCAGAAATAATGTTAGGAATGCTTAAATAAGAATCTTTACTTGGCGGCGGACCGATACAAACAGCCTCATCGGCGAAGCGAACATGAAGGCTTTCTCTGTCGGCAGTAGAATATACTGCAACAGTTTTGATCCCCATTTCCTTACAGGTACGTATGATACGTAAAGCAATTTCGCCCCTGTTGGCAATTAATATTTTTTTAAACATATAATTGATTAGATAATGATTTACCGATAGGCAAATATTACATAGGTTCTACTAAAAATAATGGTTGGTCGTATTCTACTGGTGATGCATTATCAACAAGTACTTTAACGATTCTTCCTGAAATTTCACTTTCAATTTCATTGAATAATTTCATGGCTTCGATGATGCAAATCACTTTACCTGCCTGGAATTCATCGCCTACGTTTACGAAAGAAGGTTTATCAGGACTAGAAGAGCGGTAGAATGTTCCGATCATTGGTGACTTGATGGTCACGTATTTCGAATTATCTTCAAGCTTTACTTCTGGTTTGTTCTCCACCGCTGCAGGTTGTGCTGCCGCCGCTGCAGGTAATACCGGTGCTGGTGCTGCTGGCTGAGCAGGAACAGTAGTAGTGATTACAGTAGGCGTTTGATTGGTTTTAATGGTGATCTTGAAGTCTACTTGCTCGATGGCGACTTCATTAACGCCTGAACGAGAAACAAACTTGATAAGTTCCTGAATTTGTTTAATATCCATTTTATGTGATTTTAAAAAGATGTATTTCCTTAGATAATACTAAGTTAAGATTATTTTATTAGATAAAATTAATATGCCCATTTCAAGTAAATGGATCCCCAGGTAAAGCCTCCACCGAAAGCGGCAAGGATAAGGGTGTCGCCTTTTTTAAGTTGGCTCTCCCATTCCCATAAACAAAGAGGGATGGTTCCATTGGTGGTATTGCCGTATTTTTCGATGTTGATCATCACCTTTTCAGTTCCAATTCCCATGCGATTTGCGGTGGCATCGATGATTCTTTTGTTGGCCTGGTGCGGTACCAGCCAGGTAATGTCGTCAGAACTTAACTGATTACGTTCCATGATTTCTGCAGCTACATTTGCCATATTGGTTACAGCGAATTTAAAAACCGCCTGGCCTTCCTGGTGTACAAAATGTTCGTGATTATCAATGGTTTCGTGTGATGCCGGGTTTACCGATCCGCCAGCTTTCATGTTCAGGTGATTTCTTCCCGAACCGTCAGTATGTAATAAAGAGTCGATAATACCATTACCTTCTTCATTGGCTTCCAATAAAACAGCTCCGCAACCATCACCAAAAATAATACATGTTGTGCGGTCTTCGTAATTGATAATAGACGACATTTTATCGCCACCAATTACCAGTACGTTTTTATGTTTGCCAGTTTCTATAAACTGTGAGGCAGTGGCTAATCCAAAAATAAACCCTGAGCAAGCAGCTTGAAGGTCATAACCCCAGGCATTTACTGCGCCAATTTTATCGGCGAGTATATTTGCAGAAGCAGGAAATTGCATGTCAGGAGTCGTGGTGCAAAAAATAATCAGCTCGATGTCTTCGGCGCTGATTCCACGTTTTTTTAATAAGCCGTTAACGGCATGTACAGCCATATCTGAGGTGCCTAAACCTTCTCCTTTAAGAATCCGGCGCTCCTTGATTCCTGTTCTGGAGGTGATCCACTCATCTGTGGTTTCCACAATTGATTCCAGTTCCTTATTTGTTAAAACATATTCTGGAACGTAACCATTAACCGCTGTGATCGCGGCCTGAACTTTGCTCATTTTATGTGTTTTTATTTAAATGCGTCTTGTATTTTGCCTACAAGACCTGTGGTAATCATGTCTCTGGACTGCATTACCATGTTTTTGACAGCCAGCGGACTTGATATTCCATGTCCAATAATAACGGGTGCGTTAACACCTAACACCGGGCTTCCACCGTAGTTTTCGTAATTAAAGCGATTGAAGAATTCATCGTTAAAGCCTTTTTTCATGGTAAGCACGTAAAAAGATTCGGCGAGTTTAAGCATGATGTTACCGGTAAAACCGTCACATACAATTACATCAGCCTTTTTGTTGAACAAATCTCTTCCTTCAATGTTTCCGACAAAGTTAATCTGTTTACTTTCTTTTAATAAAGCGAAAGCAGCCAGGCTTAGAGCATTTCCTTTTTTATCTTCCTCGCCAAGATTCATGAGCGCCACTTTAGGCTTTTCAACATGCATCACGGTTTCCAGGTAGAGTGCCCCTACGATACCAAATTGCAATAAAAAGTCTGGTTTGCAGTCGGCATTTGCACCAACATCCACCATCAGACCAATACCGCCATCAAGCTTAGGAACGAAACTGGTTAGACATGGTCTAAGTACGCCAGGGCATGTTTTTACACTTAATACGGCGCCAACAAGCATGGCACCAGAATTACCGGCACTGGCAAAAGAATCCAGCTTACCTTCTTTAAGTAAGTTAAATCCTACGGAAATACTTGAATTTGGTTTTTGAAGGATTGCTTTTGTGGCATGATCGCCCATACCGATTACTTCGTCAGTATGAACGTATTCGAAATGATCCGGGTTGAATCCTTGTTCGGAAAGTAAAGGTTTAATCTGCTGTGTATCGCCAATCAGAACCAAATGTTCTCCAGGCGATAATAATTGATGAGCTGCTATTGCTCCCAAAACATTTGCTTTGGGAGCATAGTCCCCGCCCATTATATCGAGACCTATTCTCATAGTAAAAAATCAGTTTGTGTAATCAGCATTTATTGCATTTTTTTGATTGTCTAAGTTAAACTTAAACACCAGCAAAACACAAACTATTTTTCAAGAAAGTTAACCTATAGAGGTGTTTTCAATAACTAATTTGCCATTGTAGTACAAGTTACCATCAACGTTATAAGCACGGTGAGGCACGTGTATAGCGCCAGTGGTTTGGCAAGTAGCCAGAGAAGGAGCTTCTGCTTTATAGTGTGTTCTTCTTTTGTCTCTTCTACTTTTAGAAATCTTGCGTTTAGGATGTGCCATTACTAATTTGTTTAATTATTATTTTAATTTTTTTAATGCCGCCCACCGTGGGTCTTCATTTTTTGTTTCTTCTTTTTGTTCTGTGCCGTAAGCTAAGGCTTCCAGTTTTGCAATCATTTCCTGATCGCAGGCCTGGCCATCCCCATTCTCTTCACATATCTTAATGAAAGGCACTGATACGCTGATCAATTCGTAAAGAATTGCAGAAAGATCAATACTACTTTCTTTTTTATTCAACATAATGATCTCCAGATCATCACTTTCTTCGTCTTCGTCGGCAAACTTAACAATTTGACGCTCCTTAATTGCTATAGGTGCGTTAAATTCTGCTAAACATTTATCGCAGTCTAATTTTACTGTTCCATCTATCTGGATTTGCAAAATTAGCATTGTTTCTTGTTTGTCTAACTCTACCGTTGCTTTTAAGTGGCCTTTTTTAACTAAACCATACTCAAAAGCATCAAAAAAGCTGTTATCAATGTCAAACTCAAAAAGATGTTTGCCAATTTTTAAGCCTGTGAAGGGGATTGAAAATTGTTTTAATGGTTTCACTTGTAACAAAATTTTAGCCCGCAAATGTATGAATTATTTTAACATTTATAAAATGAATTTATAAAATGTTTAGCGCTTTTAATTTGCGTCGTCTTTAACGTCGGTGGCGGTTTCAATGATTTTGCCACCGCTTCGCAATTGACCGCGCAACAAGCTCTCCTGTTCTCTTCTGTTTTTAACAATATGCGTAGCCGCGAATATAGCTTCAATGAAGGAAGTAGGATCTGCAAGGTTCTTACCGGCAATGTCATAACCCGTTCCATGATCAGGAGAAGTACGTACTACCTTTAGCCCGGCGGTATAATTAACACCTGTACTGAAAGCAATAGTTTTAAAAGGCACTAAACCCTGGTCGTGGTACATGGCCAGCACTGCATCAAACTGCTTAAAGGTGCCATTTCCAAAAAATCCATCGGCAGGATATGGTCCAAAACAGATGATTCCTTTATCGAAGGCTTCATGGATAGCGGGGATGATGATATCCTGCTCTTCCATGCCTAATAAACCGTTGTCGCCGGCATGCGGGTTTAAGCCCAATACAGCAATTTTCGGTTTTTCGATCCAGAAGTCTTTTTTCAGGCTGTCGTTAATCATTTTCAGCTTCTGTACAATGTTTTCCTTTGTGATGGATGTTGCAACATCCTTTATAGGGATATGTCCAGTGACAACACCAATTTTAAGTTCCTCACTTATCAGAAACATTAATACATCGGCACCGCCGCTGCGCTGCTGTAAATATTCGGTATGTCCAGGAAATTTAAAGGTATCTGACTGGATATTGAATTTATTAATAGGAGCGGTTACCAGTGCATCAATTTCACCACTGTTCAGGTCTTCGGTCGCTTTTTCTAAAGATAACAAGGCATATTTACCTCCGATTTCTGTAGAAGAACCTAGTTCGATTTTGACATCTTCTTCCCAGCAATTAATCATGTTTGCCTTTTTAGGGTTCGCTGCGCTGGCGCTTGCCGCTATGTGGAAGTTTAAATCAGGTAGGCCCAGGGCTTTGCGGTGGTAAGAAGCTACTTTAGTATGTCCATATACAATAGGGATACAGTAATCAAGGATGGCGTTATTAGCTAACGTTTTGAGTATGACCTCTAAACCTATGCCATTAATGTCACCAATACTTATCCCTATTTTAACTTTATTGCTCATGATCAAAATAGATTTTAGCGCAAAATACAAGATTTAAACAATAATGTTGGTCCGATACTGGTAAAACTTTGCTTATTTTGCGTGCTTAGATCAGGAAAGCATGAGTTTGGTAAGGGCAAAGAAACATTTAGGACAACATTTTTTAACGGATAAAAACATTGCAGGGAAGATTGTTAATGGCCTGGTGCATACCGACCAGTATAAACAGGTGCTGGAAGTAGGGCCGGGAATGGGCATCCTTTCTGATATTTTACTTGCCCGTGAAGACCTGGAGACTTTTTTGATCGATATTGATGTAGAATCTTACCATTTCCTAAAGGAAAAATACCCGCAACTAGGTGATCGCCTGATTAATGGCGACTTTCTGAAATTAGATCTACAAACCGTATTCCCCGGTAAATTTGCTATCATCGGTAATTTCCCCTACAATATTTCTTCACAGATACTGTTCAAGATCCTGGAACATCGCAACCAGGTGGTTGAAATGGTGGGTATGTTCCAAAAAGAGGTGGCAGAGCGTTGTGCCTCTAAAGAAGGAAGCAAGGAGTATGGTATTCTGAGTGTATTGATCCAGGCTTACTATGATATTGAATACCTTTTTACTGTAAAGCCAGGGACTTTCAATCCGCCGCCTAAAGTAAATTCAGGTGTTATTCGTTTAACCAGGAACGCTACGGTAGAGTTGCCATGTGATGAGAAATTATTCTGGCGTACGGTTAAAGGCGGTTTTAATCAACGAAGAAAGACACTAAGAAATGCCTTATCTGGCACAATTTCAAAAGACAGAATGGATGATCATCCATTTTTCGATAAAAGGGCTGAGCAGCTAAGTGTGGCTGACTTCGTTACCCTTACCCAACACCTCACGCATTTAAATAAGCTCGCTGAATAAGAATTATGGCTGCCCTTAAGATATTAATTGTTGATGACCTTCATCCCATTTTTAAAACGAAAGCCCAGGCTTTAGGTTATGAAGTAGACGACCGGCCAGATATTAGCCGCGAAGAAACCATGGCTGTTATTGGTGAATACACTGGTATAGCGGTGAGGACTAAATTTAGAATAGACCAGGCATTAATGGATGCCGGGCATTCATTGAGGTTTGTAGCCAGGGCAGGGGCGGGTTTGGATAACATTGACCAGGCTTATGCGCAGTCAAAAAATATTATGTTGATTAATGCCCCCGAGGGGAACCGTGACGCTGTGGGCGAGCATGCTACAGGGCTCTTGCTGGCTTTAATGAATAAATTCCAGTCGGCCGGAGCTAAGATCCGCCAGGGCATCTGGGACCGTGAAGGCAGCCGTGGCTGGGAGCTAAAAGGTAAAACTGTAGGTATCATTGGTTACGGATTTATGGGCCAGAGTTTTGCGAAGAAACTCGCTGGTTTTGAAGTTAACGTGATTGCTTACGATAAATATAAAACAGGCTTCACCAATGAATATGCAAAGGAAGTAAGTATGGAAGAAATTGTTAAACACAGCGATGTGTTGAGCCTGCATATTCCGCTTACTTCGGAAACCAGACAACTGGTTGATGAAGAGTACCTGTTTCACTTTAAAAAACCCATATTTTTTATAAATACCGCAAGGGGAGAAATAGTAAACACACGTGCCGTATTATCGGCTATAAAGGCGCAGCGCATATTGGGTGCTGGTTTAGATGTGCTTGAAGTAGAGAAGTTTCCTGCATTGGGTGCTCAAGACTGGTACAAAGAATTGATCGCTACCGATCAGGTGATTCTTACGCCACACGTGGCTGGCTGGACCTATGATTCTTACCGGAAAATATCTGAAGTGCTGGCCGAAAAATTAGCCGCTTTATAAAGATTTTTCCAGCTTAAATATTTGCTTTTGTAATATTTCGCTGTTATCTTCGTTTGAATTCGAAGCAAGACTATGTTGGCTGGTGGCCGGTATAGTCTTGTTTGTATTTAAGAGAAATCCGAATGATTATATCGGGAAAATTAACATAACAACATAATTATAATATAAAATTAATTGAGCTATGACAGAGGTAACGTATTATACGCAAGAAGGTTTAGAGAAACTAAAGCAAGAGATACATTATTTGAAAACGACGGGAAGGCAGCTCATCTCAAAGGCGATAGCAGAAGCAAGGGATAAAGGCGATCTTTCTGAGAATGCAGAATATGATGCTGCTAAAGAAGCACAAGGCTTACACGAAGCGAAAATATCAAAGTTGACCAACACGCTTTCTACTGCCAGGCTGATTGATGAATCGAAACTGGATACCTCTAAGGTATTGGCTTTGTCTATCGTTAAAATAAAGAACATAAAAAACGGAGCCATGATGACTTACCAGTTGGTAGCGGAATCTGAAGCTGATATGAAAACGGGTAAGATATCTGTAAAATCACCTATCGCTCAGGGTTTGTTAGGAAAATCTGTTGGAGATAAAATCGAAATACAGGTTCCAGCAGGGAAAATTGAGTTTGAAGTTTTAGAAATTAGCAGATAAGTAAATAACAACAGATGGCAACTATATTTTCAAAGATTGTTAGTGGTGAGATTCCCGCCCATGTAGTGGCAGAGACGACAGAGTTTTTAGCATTTTTAGATGTTAGTCCTTTAACCATGGGGCATGTATTGGTAATTCCTAAACTGGAGATTGACTACATCTTTGATATGGATGAGGAAAGTTATTTTGGACTTACTTTATTTGCTAAGATAGTTGCCGGGGGAATAAAAAAAGCATTTCCATGTGTAAAGGTTGGCATGGCAGTTATTGGCCTGGAAGTGCCACATGTTCATATTCACTTAATACCATTGAACTCGGTAAGTGATATGAACTTTAGTAAGGAAAAACTGAAACCTTCTGAAGAAGAGCTGGCAGAAGCTGCCGCAAAAATAAGAGCTGAACTATAAATTTATTTCAACTTAAAAGACTGAGGCCAGGTGTTAATTCGCCTGGCCTTTTATTTTAACTTGTCGTTATTGTGGTGACGGTCGGCATCGCGGATGCTTTTCTTGACCATGTTTTTCTCCAGAGCAGCGGTGAGGTCGATACCCGTTTGGTTGGCCAGGCAAATCAACACAAATAGCACATCTGCCATTTCATCACCCAGGTCTACTTCCTCATCACTTTTCTTAAAGCTTTGTTCACCATATTTTCTGGACATGATCCTGGCTACTTCACCAACCTCCTCCATCAGGATAGCCGTATTGGTAAGTTCGTTAAAGTACCTCACCCCGGTGGTGGTAATCCATTGGTCTACCGTTTCCTGTGCTTCTTTGATGGTCATTATTCCTTGTTTTTAGTGTCTATGGTAATGGTTACCGGGCCATCGTTCAGCAGGCTGATCTTCATGTCGGCGCCGAATATTCCGGTTTGCACTTCTTTCTGCAGCAGCGTACTGAGTTTTTTGATCATCTGTTTATACATGGGGATGGCTTTATCGGGTTTTGCTGCCCGGGTAAAACCTGGCCTGTTGCCCTTTTTTGTGGCTGCAAATAGCGTAAACTGACTAATCAGTAAAATATTGCCATTAATATCGGCCAGTGCCTTGTTCATAAGGCCCTGTTCATCGCTAAATATCCGAATGCCTGCAATCTTTTGCGCCAGCCAATCAAGGTCCTCGGTGGTATCGGCATCTTCAATGCCAAGAAATACCAGTAAACCCTGTTCAATAGCACCTGTTACCTGCTCATCTACACGGCATTCGGCCTGCGTTACCCTTTGGATCACTGCTCTCATCTGTTTGTTGGTTCTTTAGGCGCGTGTTTCATTGCCATGGAAAATACTTAGATAACTCTCATACCGGCTTGGCGCAATTTCTCCCTCTTCAACAGCTTTGATGACTGCACAACCTGGCTCGTTTACATGCCTGCAATTGTTAAACCGGCACTTGTTCATCAGGGCACGCATTTCTACGAAATAGTGGCCCAATTCTTCTGGTTTAATGTCAAATATTCCTAGCTCCCGTATGCCCGGCGTATCAATAAGGTATCCGCCAAAAGGCAGGGTATGCATTTCGGCAAAGGTGGTTGTATGCTGTCCTTTATCGCTTGATTCGGAAATAATGCCAGTTTTGATATCCCTTCCTGGCAACAGAACGTTAATCAGACTGGATTTACCTACTCCCGAATGGCCAGAGAACAGTGTGGTCTTATCTTTAAGCAGGCCTTCGATTTGTGCAATGTTTGTTCCTTCCAAGGCAGAAACCTCATAACAAGGATAGCCCAGTTTTTCGTATATACTTTTATAAGCGGCTAGAATTTCCAGCCCTTCTTCACTGAACAAATCCAGTTTATTAAAAACCAGCATGGTTGGAATACGATAGGCTTCGGAGGTAACCAGGAAGCGGTCGATAAAACCTAAGGAAGTTCGTGGCGAAGCCAGGGTAACGATAAGAAAAGCCTGATCTATATTCGCTGCGATAATTTGCGCTTGTTTAGATAGATTGATAGACTTTCGAATGATGTAGTTCTTGCGGTCGAACAATTTATGGATAACCCCGGTAGGAGCATTGGGCTCCATATCAAACTCTACCTGATCGCCAACGGCAATAGGATTGGTAGTTTGTATGCCCTTAATCCTAAACTTCCCTTTGATCCTGCAGTCGTAATCGTGGCCATCTTCACCATGTACCTGATACCAGCTCCCTGTTGATTTTATTACTAATCCTTGCATATTGTGCGGTAAAGGTATCAATTTAATATTTTTTAATAATCATTTGGTTATTAGAAAAATATAACTTTACTTTACGTTAAGCACAGTTAGTGTATAAAGTACAACGATGTATAATATCCTTTCAACCATTATTATTATTATTACCACCACCGGGGGAATCTTGGAGGAGGGTAAGCTAATGGTTTAGAAAATAAAATAATTGTAACCACAAAAAAGCACCTTCCTCTAATCAGGAAGGTGCTTTTTTTTTAACCTGAAAAAATGAATATCCTAAAATTCGGCGGCACATCTGTAGGTTCAGCATCAAGCATCAGTGCTTTATTAGCCATTGTAAGTGAAGCCCGTGAAAAAGACGATTGCGTTGTAGTCCTTTCCGCCATGAGTGGCGTGACCAACCTTTTATTAGACATGGCTGATAAAGCACAATTTGGCGAAGATTATACGGCGCAATTGCGAACGCTTGAAGAGAAACATTTCGATGTGATCCGCGCTTTGCTACCAGCCTCTGCACAAAATCCGGTTTTTACGAAGCTTAAGATTTATTTCAATGAACTTGAGGATATTTTACAGGCGGTTTTCAACCTAAAGGAATTAACAGCCCAATCAAAAGACCTGATATTAAGTTATGGGGAGCGATGCTCCACTTTTATGGTGAGCCATATTGCCAGACAAGAACATGTAGATGTATTGGCAGTAGACGGCTCAGAACTTATTAAAACAGATAATGACTACGGGCAGGCTAAAGTAGATATGCCTTTATCGGAAATGCTGATCAATGATTTTTATAGCCAACACGTAGGAAAGCTGCTGTTTGTAACCGGATTTATTTCCAGTAATGATGATGGACGGGTAACCACTTTAGGCAGGGGCGGTAGTGATTATACGGCTGCTATCTGGGGATCGGCACTGAATGCACAGGAAATTCAGATATGGACCGATGTAAATGGGATGTTAACTGCAGACCCCAGGATCGTGGAAAAGGCTTTTTCCTTGCCTGAACTCAGTTATACCGAAGCCATGGAACTGTCGTATTTTGGTGCGAAGGTGATTTATCCGCCAACGATGATCCCGGCCTTTTTAAAGAAGATTCCGATTGTTATCAAAAATACTTTTGACGCATCGTTTCCAGGCACTTACATCAAACATGATGTTAAAACGTCTGATTTACCCATCAAAGGACTCTCTTCTATTGATGACATCAGTATCCTGAACCTTTCTGGAAGTGGTATGGTAGGTAAAGCTGGTTTCAGCGGACGTCTGTTTTCCCTGTTGGCGCGTGAGCAAATAAATGTGGTGTTGATCACGCAATCGTCGTCAGAGCATAGTATAACATTTGCTGTTAAACCAGCTGATGCCATAAAAGCCTTAAACCTGATCAGTAAAGAGTTTGAGCTGGAGTTACAGGCGAAAAAACTCGAATACCCGGAAGTAGAAAACGGATTGTCAGTGTTGGCAATTGTAGGGGAGAATATGAAACACACCCCGGGCATGTCGGCCAGGTTATTCAATGCTTTAGGTCGTAATGGGGTCAATGTACGCGCTATTGCGCAGGGGTCTTCAGAGTACAACATCTCCGTAATTTTAGCAAAAGCTGATCTTTCAAAAGCATTGAATGCAGTACATGATGCTTTTTATTCTGAGTTAAAAAAGACCTTGCATATCTTTTGCCTGGGTACCGGAAACATCGGTAAAACTTTGTTCCACCAGCTGGAAATTCAAATGCCTTTTCTGGCTAAAAACAACGACCTGGAAGTAAAGGTAATGGGTATTAGTAATAGCCGTAAGATGTACCTTAGTCAGCTTGGTTTGGACCTGCAAGACTGGCAAACTAAACTTGATGAGGAAGGGCAGCCAGCAGATTTAAAACAATTTGTGGCACAAATGAAGGCTATGAATTTACCGAATTGCGTGTTCGTGGATAATACAGCCAGCACTATACCGGTGTGTTTTTATGAAGAGGTACTGGAAAGCAGTATTTCAATTGTGACCTGCAACAAAATCGGAAATTCATCTGATTTTGCGCAGTACTGGGCTTTTAAAAAGGCGGCAAGAACCTACGGTGTAGATTTCTATTATGAAACGAACGTAGGGGCAGGTTTGCCTATTATCCGCACGTTACGCGACCTGACGATGAGTGGCGATAAAGTAGCACGAATAGAGGCCATTCTGTCGGGTACGATTTCTTATATTTTTAACAATTTCAAAGGCGATAAGCTATTTCACGAAGTGGTTAAAGAAGCGCAGGAAAAAGGCTATACAGAACCAGATCCCAGAGATGATCTGAATGGCAAAGATTTTATGCGGAAGATGCTTATTCTGGCGCGTGATGCCGGATATGCAATGGAAGCTAAAGATATTTCCATCGAAAGCATGCTGCCCCCAGCCTGTCTTAATGCCAGTTCTGTAGAAGATTTCTACCAGGAGTTGGAAAACAATGCTGCTTATTTTGAGAACATGAAAACACAAGCTAATAACAATAATCAAGTGTTGCGTTATATTGGCAAACTGGAGGAGGGCAGGGTGGAAATAACCTTGCAAATGGTGGATGATTCACATCCTTTCTTTGCCCTTTCGGGGAGTGATAATATCATTTCTTTTACCACCGACCGATACAAGGAACGTCCTCTGGTAATTAAAGGTCCCGGCGCTGGTGCCGAAGTGACTGCTGCAGGTGTTTTTGCTGACATTATAAACGTAGGCAAGAAATGAGCGCATCTATAAGAGTATTCGCCCCGGCCACAGTTGCTAATGTAGTTTGTGGTTACGATATATTAGGTTTTGCCGTTAATGCCCCCGGAGATGAGGTGGTAATGACCAGGAGGGATACACCCGGTGTAGTGATTTCGAAAATTACCGGCGATGACGGCCGTTTGCCATTGGATCCCTGTAAAAACACCGTAAGTGCCAGTGTACAACATTATCTTGAACATATTGGCCGCCAGGATGTTGGTGTTACGATCGAGTTGTATAAAAAGATGCCTATAGGAAGTGGATTGGGTTCCAGTTCTGCCAGTACAGTTGCAGGGTTATTTGCCATAAATAACCTGATGGGTAATCTGCTAAGTAATAAAGAACTAGTGCCTTTTGCAATGAAAGGTGAGGAGCTGGCCTGTGGTTATGGTCACGCCGACAATGTAGCACCAGCTTTATTAGGCGGCTTCGTGTTGATCAGAAGTTATGAACCCTTGGATGTGATTAGCCTGCCATCACCTGAAGGCATGTATACGGCCATCGTTTATCCAGAGGTGGATGTGCCCACGAAAGATGCCCGGCAAATGATTCGCAGCAAGGTGATGTTGAAAGAAGCGGTAAAGCAATGGGGTAACGTAGGCGGTTTAGTAAGCGGCCTGTTTTTAAACGATTACGACCTCATTGGGCGCAGCATGGTCGATGTGCTGGTTGAGCCCACACGTTCGATTCTTATCCCTGGCTTTTATAAAATGCGCGCTTTAGCCATGGAAAACGGCGCCATCGGTTTCGGTATCTCAGGTTCCGGTCCATCGGTGTTTGCCCTTACCCGTAATGAGGAAACTGCCCAGGTTATTACTAATGCCTTACAACAATTATTAAAATCTATCCATATTAATAGTTTGGCTTACGTGTCGCCTGTTAACCAGGCCGGACCCGTTATTCTTGATTAAAATCACTGCATAAACGAAGACGTTATGAAACTATACAGTACCAATAACCGGAACTTAACGGTCGACTTTCCGGAGGCCGTATTTAACAGTATGCCCCAGGATAAGGGTTTATACATGCCGAAGGAGGTGCCAGCGGTGCCAACTGAATTTATAGAAAATATAAAGAATTATACCTTGCCGGAGATCGCTTTTCAAGTAGCTTCTACCTTGCTTGGTGATGCTTTACCTGCTGCTGATTTAAAGAGAATTGTAGAAGATGCAGTAAATTTTGATGCGCCGGCAGTGCGGCTTGATAAAAACACCTATGTGCTGGAGTTATTCCACGGCCCATCTCTCGCTTTTAAGGATTTTGGTGCGCGATTTATGAGCAGAATAATGGCTTATTTTCTAAAAGATGGTGAAGAGACACTGGACATTCTGGTGGCCACCTCGGGTGATACTGGTGGTGCTGTAGCGCTTGGTTTCCTCGGGGTGCCGAATACCCGTGTAACTATATTATACCCATCTGGAAAGGTAAGTCCGATACAGGAATTACAACTCTGTACGAATGGCCAAAATATACATGCTATTGAGGTGGATGGTACTTTTGATGACTGTCAGCGCCTGGTTAAACAAGCATTTGCCGACCAGGAGCTACAGAAGAAAAGAAGGCTGACTTCTGCCAATTCCATTAATATCTCCAGGTTGATTCCGCAAACTTTTTATTATTTCTATGCTTATGCACAAATGCAGAAGCAAGGAAAAACAGAAGTGGTGTTCTCTGTGCCAAGTGGCAATTTTGGTAACCTGGCTGCTGGTTTACTGGCCCATAGAATGGGCTTACCCGTAAAACAGTTTCTTGCAGGTACCAATGCGAATGATACCGTGCCAAGGTATTTAGAAACTGGCGTGTATGAAACCCATGCTTCTGTACAAACCTATGCCAATGCGATGGACGTAGGTGCGCCGAGTAATTGGGTACGGATTATGGACCTATTTGGGCAAGACAGGAATGCCATTATGAAAATTGTGAGCAGTTATACCTATACTGATGAAGAAACGCTGGGCGCCATCGAGACTATCTATAAGCGTTACAAATATGTTGCTTGTCCACACACTGCAATCGCCTGGCTGGCTTTAGAAGATTATGCTGCCACACATGAATCGGAAGTATTTGCTGGTGTTTTTCTGTCAACAGCGCACCCCTGCAAATTTCCGGCAATATTTCCATTAGACATTGCTGCGGCAATAGAAGTACCTAAAGAGGTAATGGAAATGAATTCAAAGCTTAAATTAGCGGATAAAATGGATGCTGATTTTGAAACATTTAAAGCCTATTTATTAAATCTTTAAGATTTAATAAATAGGCTGATTAGCTATAGATTTAATCTATAATAGTGTTCTTAAAATATAGCTTGTGCAATTCTGCGGGTAGGACCAGAGTTGCCCATGGTATAAAAATGTAATACCGGCGCGCCTAATTCAATGAGGCCTTTACACTGCTCAATCATCCATTCGATACCCACTTCCTTAACTTCTTTTTCAGATTTGCAGGCAGAAATTGCTTCGCTCAGTGGCAGCGGTATATCGAGGTGAAAGGTTTTGGGTAAGCTGATTAACTGTTTGCTATTGGTAATGGGTTTCAATCCGGGAATAATGGGTACGTTAATGCCGTTTTCCCTGCATTTCTTCACGAAACTTTCATACTTCGCATTGTCGTAAAACATCTGGGTAACAATAAATTCAGCACCCAGGTCTACCTTTAATTTCAGGTATTTAAAATCAGTATCCAGGTTAGGTGATTCAAAATGTTTCTCCGGATAACCTGCCACGCCAATACAGAAATCTGTCTTTTCTGAGGTTTCAATGTCCTCATGAAGGTATTTGCCATTGTTCATGTCCATCACATGCTGCACGAGGTCTGATGCAAAAGCATGACCTTCAGGTGTAGGAATAAATGAACTGTCGCTTTTACGCGCATCACCTCGTAACACCAACACGTTGTCTATCCCCAGGAACTGGAGGTCGATTAAGGCATTCTCTGTTTCATCCTTGGTAAAGCCACCGCAAATTAAATGTGGAACAGCATCGACTTTATATTTGCTCATAATAGCTGCACAAGTGGCCACAGTACTTGGCCGTTTTCGGTAAGCTACTTTTTCAAGAAGACCATTTGCATGTTGTTTATAGATATAATCTTCGCGTAAATAAGTTACATCAATAAATGGGGGGTTAAATTCCATTAAGGGGTCAATAGTATCGAAAATGCCCTTAATACTTTGGCCTTTTACAGGGGGTAAGAGTTCAAAGGAAAATAAAGTTTTGCCTTTTGCGCATTTAATATGGTCTACGATCTTCATATCTCGTTGTCTGGTTGTATCGGGTTGTTAATTTGGTTTAATAGGCCAGGTTTGGGCTCAGCCATTTCTCGGTTTCCTCCAGGCCCATTCCTTTTCGCTTTGCATATTCCTCCACCTGGTCTTTCGTTATTTTGCCCAGTCCGAAATACCTGGATTGCGGGTGTGCAAAGTAAAAACCACTTACTGCTGCGGTAGGGTACATGGCAAAACTCTCTGTAAGTTGAAGACCTATTTTATGCTCGGCATCCAGCAATTCAAATAAGGTTGCTTTTTCGGTATGATCCGGACAGGCTGGATAACCCGGTGCCGGCCGGATTCCTGCGTATTCTTCTTTAATTAGCTCCTGATTGCTCAAATCCTCATCTTTTGCATAGGCCCAGAACTCTTTACGTACCCGTTCATGCATTCTTTCAGCAAAAGCTTCTGCCAGGCGGTCGGCAAGCGCTTTGGCCATAATGCTGTTGTAATCATCGTGATCACGTTCAAATTCAGCAACCATTTCATCACATCCAATACCGGTTGTTAATGCAAACCCACCAAAGTAATCTGGCTTACCTGCTTCTTTTGGCGCTACAAAATCAGAAAGTGCATAGTAAGGTTCGCCTGCAACTTTTTCTGTTTGTTGACGTAAGGTGTGAATGGTAACTGGTTTGCCGTTGGCTTCGAGTATGATATCATCGCCTATAGTATGTGCCGGCCAGAAACCAATTACTGCATTGGCTTTCAGGCGTTTTTCCTTAATAATTTTAGCCAGCAGTGTCTGTGCGTCATTATAGAGCTTCGTGGCCTCAGTGCCAATTAGCTTGTCGCTTAATATCTTAGGGTAACTACCTTTAAGTTCCCAGGTATGGAAAAATGGGGTCCAGTCTATGTAAGGAACTAATTCTTCCAGGGGATAATCTTCAAAAACCCGGGTTCCGGTAAATTGCGGGGCAGGTGAAATAAGCTCCGGATCGATTTGGAAACGCTTCTCCCGGGCCTCGGCAATGCTTTTATAGCGCTTATCAGAACGTTTATTTAAGTGTGCTTCCCGTGCCTTATCGTATTCCAGTTTAATTTGCTGGATATATTCATCGCGGGTATCCGGGTTCATCAAGGTACTGCATACCGTCACACTTCTGGAGGCATCCAATACATGTATCGCAGCGCCAGAATAATGCGGTGCTACTTTAACAGCGGCATGTATGCGTGAAGTGGTGGCACCACCAATGATCAATGGAATAGTAAAACATTCACGTTCCATTTCTTTGGCAAAATGAACCATCTCATCTAAAGAAGGTGTAATTAACCCACTTAGGCCAATAATGTCAGCATTAATTTCCCTCGCCTTTTTTATAATTTCCTGTGCGGGAACCATCACGCCCATATCGATGATTTCGAAGTTATTACAAGCCAGAACCACGCCGACAATGTTTTTACCAATGTCGTGGACATCACCTTTTACAGTAGCCATTAGCACGCGACCGGCAGAAGAACTGGTGTTCCCATCGGGGTTATCCAGTTTTTCCTGTTCGATATATGGTAAAAGGTAGGCTACTGCCTTTTTCATCACTCTCGCGGATTTTACCACCTGAGGGAGAAACATTTTACCCGCACCAAATAAGTCGCCCACAATGTCCATTCCTGCCATTAATGGGCCTTCGATTACCTGAATAGGTCTGGCGTATTTTTGTCGCGCCTCTTCCACGTCGTCATCAAGAAACTCGATGATACCTTTAACCAGGGCATGTGAAAGTCGTTCCTCGACGGTTCCTTTACGCCATTCCTCATCTTTAACCAGAACTTTGCCTTTTGATTTAACGGTTTCGGCATAGTCTACCAGGCGCTCTGTGGCATCCGGACGGCGGTTAAGTAATACGTCCTCAACATATTCCAGCAGTTCCTTTGGGATGGCTTCATAAACTTCCAGCATCCCTGCGTTAACAATACCCATATCCAGACCCGCCTGTATGGCATGGTAAAGGAATGCGGAGTGCATGGCCTCGCGCACCGGGTTATTTCCACGAAAAGAGAAAGAGATGTTAGAAACACCACCACTCACTTTAGCATAAGGCAGGTTTTCTTTTATCCATCGGGTCGCATTGATAAAGTCGACCGCATAGTTGTTGTGTTCCTCCAGTCCGGTACCTACTGTCAGGATATTCGGATCAAAAATAATATCTTCAGCAGGGAAGCCAACGTGGTTAACCAACAGGTCGTAGGAACGCTTGCAAATCTCTGTTCTGCGTTCAAAGTTATCCGCCTGTCCATGTTCATCAAAAGCCATCACCACCACGGCAGCACCATACGTCATAATTTTACGGGCGCTTTCCATAAACTTTTCCTCTCCTTCTTTGAGGGAAATAGAGTTTACAATGCCCTTGCCCTGCAAACATTTCAGTCCTGCTTCAATGACGGTCCATTTAGAAGAATCGACCATAATGGGCAACTTAGAAATATCGGGTTCAGAAGCAATCAGGTTCAGAAACTTGGTCATGGCGGCTTCTGAGTCGATCATACCCTCGTCCATGTTGACGTCAATAATTTGTGCACCCCCGGCTACCTGTTGGCGGGCGACAGTTAAAGCCGCTTCAAAATCGCCACTTAAAATTAGTTTAGAGAATTTTGGCGAACCGGTGATATTGGTACGCTCGCCAATATTAACAAATATGCTTTCCGGAGTGATGGTAACCGCTTCTAATCCACTCAGGCGCAAGTAGCGTTCCTGTGTGGGTATTTTTCTAGGGTTAATGTTTTTAGCTTTTTTTGCAATACAGGCGATGTGTTCCGGAGTAGTACCACAACAACCGCCGGCGATGTTAATAAACCCATGAATCATGAAGTCCTCCACTAAATGGGCGGTTTCATGTGGCTGCTCATCATAAGCGCCAAATTCGTTTGGTAGGCCGGCATTTGGGTAGGCCGATATATAACATGGGGCTTTTGCGGCCAGTTCTTCAATGTGTGGACGCATTTCTTTAGCACCTAAGGCACAGTTAAAGCCTATGCTTAAAGGTTTGGCGTGAATAACGGAGTTCAGAAAAGCTTCGACGGTCTGACCAGACAAGGTTCTTCCTGAGGCATCGGTGATGGTGCCGGAAATCATAATTTCTATTTTTCTACCGATGACTGCCTCATAGTTTTTGATGGCATAAATTGCTGCCTTTGCATTCAGGGTATCGAATATGGTTTCAATGAGTAAAACATCAGCACCTCCGTCAACCAGACCTTTAATTTGCTGGTCGTAAGCGTCCACGAGCTCATCGAATGTAATGGCGCGGAACCCAGGGTCATTAACATCTGGTGATATCGATAAAGTTCTGTTGGTCGGTCCTACTGCACCGGCAACGAAACATTGACGGTCCGGATGGTGGCTCATGAATTCTGTTACCGCTTCCTTAGCGATGCGGGCACCGGCGAAACTCATTTCGTAAGCCAGGTCTTCCATCTGGTAATCGGCCAGAGATATTCGTTGGGTACTAAAAGTATTGGTTTCGATGATATCGGCACCGGCGGCCAGATATTCTAGGTGGATAGATTTAATGATATCCGGGCGCGTCAGGTTCAGGAGGTCGTTATTGCCTTTTACGTCGCAAGGATGATCTTTAAAGCGTATACCCCTGAAGTCCGCTTCTGTTAATATATGGCGTTGTATCATGGTGCCCATAGCACCATCAATAATTAATATTCGTTTTTCAAGTTCTTCTCTGATACTCATTCGTCGTCTTTGTTAAAGCGTAGGGGAGCTTAACAGGATGAAATATCACCTGTCGCTGGGTACACCAAAAAAAGCTTATTCGGGATTCCGGTAGGAGTCGATTCAACTTATCTTTCCAAAACGTGGAAAACGTTTCAGTAGAATGTAGCACCTTGTATGCACAGGTTGCTAAGACTTCGCAGGGTCTAATCCCTCCGTCTTTCTCTATAAGCCCTGCAAAGGTGCAACAAAGAAAAATCATTTCCAAGAAAATGGCTTGTAAAGCTTATTAAATACGGAAGGCCATGCGTTTGTGCATGGCCTTCCAAATAATATTCTGAATGAGCTTACCTTCTGCTTCCGAAAATTCTTAATAAGAAGAGGAAGATGTTGATAAAATCAAGGTATAATGATAATGCACCCATAATTGCCAATTTCTTACTGTCAGCTACGGCAACCTGATCACCACTTTCTTCGATTCCTTCGCCAATACGTTTCAATTTTTGAACGTCGTAAGCGGTTAGGGCAGTGAAGATCGCTACACCGAAGAAACTCATGATGTAATCAAATTGAGAACTACCCAGGAACATGTTGATTATACTGGCTATTACTAATCCAACTACACCAACCATTAGAATCGGCCCGAATTTACTTAAATCCGTGTCAGTGGTGTAGCCTAATACGGCCATAATTCCAAAAATACCAGCAGCAGAAGCAAAACAAGCTACTACAGAACCAGCGGTGTAAGTTAACAGGATAAAGCTTAAACTAATACCTGTTAAAACAGAATAAGCCACGAATACACCCAATAAGGCAGGATATGATAACCGGCTTAAACCTGCGCTCATTAAAAGTACAAGGGCTAAAGGTGAAAACATCGCTACATAACCTAACATACTTAAGCCTGCGCGGTTACCTTCTGCATTGTATTTAATCAAGTAGTCCATTGCAGCCGGTGTATTTGCCATAAAAACAGCTGCTAAAGTCGATACGCCCAAAGCAATGAACATCCATAAGAAGACATTTGCAAAGAAACGTTTTGCTACGACTCCGGTTTGTTGCTGTACATATGCTGGCTTGTGTACCCAGTTGTAATTATTATTGTTATCCATGTGTTTTTAAATTTATTTAAAGATACGTATACTTTGTTCTATACAAAAGCTATGCCCCGAGCCTTTTTGTCAGAATTTCTTCAACTTTCTTGAAAATTTGCAATGGTTTTAAGGTTCTCCATGCCATTTCGTCAAGCAAACCACCGAAATTTATGTAATAATCGATGTTAGATTCCCTGAATTCATCAATCACATGTGGATTAAAATTTAATCCCGTAATCCAGCCATCTTCCACATCCTGAAACCATTCTTCGTAATAACTATCCTCTGAGTAGTGAAAGTTTAGTACGTTTTCACCTATGAGGATAAATTTGTTGATCCCCTGGTCAATCATCAATTCTAAAATCTCCCTCTTCAGGAGCATAATATCATTGTTAATGGCATCATTCCATTCACCCATCAGTTCTATGATGGCGTATTGTCTTTTATAATCTGCATAGAGGACTTTGATGTAAAGTGTTGTTGAACCAAAGTCATCCCACTGCGGATGTATCAGGAAATTATAGATCTGTTTATCGAAATAGAATTCTGAGTATTCCCTGTTATAAAAGGGGGAACGCTCATCTTCTGCAGCGATGTAATCATCTCGCCATTGGTAATAAGGTTCTATCTCGTGCATAACGCTATTTATTTGCTGTGGCTATGACTTGCTTCTACCGCTTTGCGGACACTGCCGTAACGCAATAGTAAGTCTGCCGCCACATCGTGATCAATATTCAATTCATCCATGACCATCTGTGTGCCACGGTCAACCAGTTTATGATTTGTTAGCTGCATGTCAACCATTTTATTGCCTTTCACTTTGCCCAATTTAATCATCACTGTCGTACTTAACATGTTTAAAACAAGTTTTTGTGCTGTGCCGGATTTCATTCGGGTAGAGCCTGTCAAAAATTCTGGTCCCACAACCACTTCTACCGGGAAGTCACTTTCCGCAGCAATAGGGCCACCTTCGTTACAAACAATACAACCGGTTAAAATGCCATGTTCACGGGCGGTGTGTAAGCCAGCCACCACATATGGTGTAGTGCCAGATGCAGCTAGTCCAATTAAACAGTCCTTCTCATTAATCTCATATTCTTGTAAATCTTTCCAGGCTTGTTCTACATCATCTTCGGCGTTTTCTACCGCTTTACGGATGGCTGTATCACCACCAGCTATTATTCCAACTACAAAATCAAAAGGGACGCCGAAAGTCGGTGGACATTCAGAGGCATCCACTACGCCTAAACGGCCGCTGGTACCTGCACCTATATAAAACAAACGACCGCCATTCTGCATGCGTTCAGCTACCGCAGTAGCAAGTTTTTCAATTTGTGGCAGTGATTTTTCTACCGCCAGAGGCACAGTTTTGTCCTCTTGATTAATCCCTTTCAATATGTCAAGGACGCTCATTTTATCTATATCGTTGTACCTTGATTCTTGTTCGGTTACTCTTATCATACATGTTATTTTTGCTAAAAATCGTTAAATTCTTCCTAAACCAGAAATCATAACGAAAAACATCGGGGAAAGTTTAGCTGTAGCGCCTTTTTAATTGACGTAATTTATTGCAAATCAATGCAGGTAAATTAGGATAATGACTTGGTTATTATTTAACTTTGTATAACATCTATTTAATGAATAAACCTACCCGTCAAAATCTATACATCGCACTTACTTATTCGATAACCTTAGTAGGTGGAATGTTCCTTGGTTATAAGTTTCTTAAAGACCAGGGGTACACCATTCAAAAGCCATCTGCAGTAAGCGTAAATCACACTGCTAAAGTGGAGGAGATCGTGCATATAATCAACAAAAAATATGTAGATGATGTAAATGTGGATTCCCTGAACCATTTACCTATCGATAGCTTGCTTCACAAGCTCGATCCACACAGCAATTACCTTCCACCCGACAAGGCCACAGCGCAACAGGAGTCGCTGGAAGGCAACTTTGAAGGCATCGGTATTGAATATTATATCCTGAATGATACTTTACTGGTTACTAATGTGGTGAGAGGCGGACCGGCCTATTCGGCCGGTGTGAAAGTTGGTGACAGGATCCTGAAGATCGACAAAGTGAAGGTAAGCGGTCAGAATCTTGAAAAAGTGGATATGGTGGGCAAGATCAAAGGAAAAAAAGGTACACCAGTTCAATTGGTAATGCTTCGCCCAGGTGGGATCAAACCTTTGAAATTAAGTATTAAAAGGGGAAGGGTTATGGTGAGCAGTATTGATGCTTCCTATATGTTAACCAAGAGTATAGGTTATATTAGAATCAGCCGTTTTGGAGCAAATACAGATTTAGAATTTCGCGATTCGCTATCGGTATTAAAAGCCAGAGGCATGTCTAAACTGATATTAGACCTACGGGATAATGGTGGTGGTTATTTAAGTGCTGCAACCGGGCTGGCAAATCAGCTATTTGCTGAAAATGAACTTATCGTCTATACTGAAGGAAAACACGAGCCAAGAACAGATTATATAACTACCGGAGGCGGTTTATTTCAGCAAGGTAAACTGGCTGTGCTTATTAATGAAAATACGGCCTCAGCGAGTGAGATCTTAGCTGGTGCTGTTCAGGACCTGAATCGTGGAGTAATTATTGGCCGCCGTTCTTTCGGGAAAGGGCTGGTACAGGAGCAATTTCCTTTTGGCGATGGTTCAGCATTGAATTTAACCATAGCAAGGTATTACACCCCGTTAGGGCGTAGTATCCAGAAGTCATATAAAGATGGCTATGCGGCATACCAGCACGAATTAGATTCGCGTTTGGAAGAAGGTGAGTTAACTGCGGTTAAAAACCCCGAAAAAATCAAACCTAAGGAGGTTGATGGTGGTGGTATTCACCCTGATATTTATGTTAGAATGGATACTTCAGGCATAAATAAGTTTTACCGACAGCTGCTGCATGATAAGATATTGTTTGATTTCGTTTACGATGTGCTGGGGGGTAAATACCATCATGATTACCTGGAAAAGAACTTCGGTAATTTTAACATCAGTACTTCTGATTTTAACCTCTTTATTAAATATCTTGAACGTAAAAAGATCACTATTGATTACCCGCAGCTTTATGCTGCTAAAACGGTAATCAGTAATGACCTTAGGGTATTGTTGTATAAATATCATTTGGGCGACTCGGGCTATTTCAAAGCCCTAAATCAACGTGACCCAGTGATAAAACAGGCTTTAACAAGCCTGAAATAATCTTCTTATTTCTGTCTGAAGTATATCTGAATCGGTACACCTGTAAAGTCGAAATTCTCTCTTAACTTATTCTCGATAAATCGCTTATACGGCTCTTTAATGTACTGAGGCAGGTTACAGAAGAATGCAAACATTGGTGAAGTTGCATTGATTTGAGTTGCATACTTTACTTTGATGAATTTACCTTTGTTGGAAGGTGGAGGGTAGTTCTCGATAATCGGAAGCATTACATCATTCAATTTCGATGTAGGCACTTTCTTAGCCCTGTTTTTATAAACCTCCAAAGCAGTTTCTACCGCCTGGAAAATACGTTGCTTGTTTAATGCAGAGACGAAAATAATAGGCACATCTGTGAATGGTTGTAACTTGGTGCGGATCTGTTCTTCGAATACTTTAACCGTTTGGTTGTTCTTCTCAATTAAATCCCACTTGTTTACCAGAATCACGATACCTTTTTTATTTTTTTCTGCAAGGTGGAAGATATTTACATCCTGCGCTTCTAAACCTTCAACGGCATCAACCATTAATAATACAACATCTGCTTCTTCTAATGCCTTGATTGTACGCATTACAGAATAGAACTCAATATTCTCTTTTACTTTAGTTTTTTTACGTAAACCAGCAGTATCAATAAACATGAACTCATGGCCAAACTGGTTATAATGGATGTGGATAGAATCTCTTGTGGTACCGGCAATAGGGGTAACAATGTTTCTTTCTTTACCGATTAACGCATTGATTAATGATGATTTACCTACGTTCGGGCGACCCACGATCGTTAATTTGGGTAAAGAGTTGTCATCTTCAGCCTCATCTTCAAAATGTTTAACCACATCATCCAGTAAATCTCCTGTTCCAGAGCCGGTCATGGATGATATTGAATAGATTTCGCCCAAACCAAAACTGTAAAATACAGCAGCTTCGTTTTCTAAGGCGGTGTTATCTACTTTATTAACCACAATAAACACAGGTTTATTGCTTCTCCTTAATAAGGATGCAATTTCATCGTCAAGATGAGTAATTCCAGTTGTTACATCTACCATAAATAAAATTACAGTAGCTTCTTCAATGGCAATAACTACTTGTTCGCGGATGGCTGCTTCAAAAACATCTTCTGAATTGGCAACATAACCGCCTGTGTCAATTACAGTAAAGTTTTTGTCTGTCCATTCCGCCACGCCATAATGACGATCGCGCGTTACGCCACTAAAATCATCAACAATAGCTTTGCGACTTTCAGTTAAGCGATTAAAAAGGGTAGATTTGCCTACGTTTGGTCTTCCGACGATTGCGATAATGTTACTCATATTTTTTTTGTGAATGGTATTCGTTATTAAGGGGTTGCAAAGGTAGGTTTAATTTTCGTACCCGAAACTTTTTAAATAATTCTTTTTACTGCGCCAATCCGGCAATACTTTTACAAAGGTTTCAAGAAAAACTTTCTGATCCAAAAATTTCTCAATGTCCTTACGTGCTTCAGTACCAACCTTCTTTAGCATGGCACCACCTTTACCAATGAGGATATTCTTTTGTGAATCGCGTTCAACAATAATCTCTGCGCTGATGCGGGTAATGTTTTCTTCTTCTTTAAACGACTTTACAATCACTTCTGTACTGTAAGGGATTTCTTTCTGGTAATTGTTGAAGATTTTTTCCCTGATAATTTCGGAAACAAAGAATTTCTGACTGCGATCAGTTAGTTCGTCCTTGTCATAATACGCGGGGTGTTCTGGTATATAGTCTAGGATCATTCCCAATATTCCATCAAGGTTATATTTATGCAATGCAGAAATGGCGTATATATGTTTAGGGTTAAGCTTTTCCTGCCAGTAAGCCATTTTTGCCTCTACCTCTTCCTGAGTGGCGTTATCAATCTTATTGATTAATACCACCATGGGGATGCTGGTGTTAATGATCTTCTCTAATACATCGTTTTCATCATGCTCCTCATTAATATCGGTAACGAAAAGTAATAAGTCTGCATCCGTTAATGCACCTTTAACAGAACTCATCATGGAATCTTGTAATCCGTAACGAGGTTTTATGATACCGGGCGTGTCAGAAAAAACGATTTGATAGTCTTCTTCGTTCACGATTCCCAGAATACGGTGACGGGTAGTTTGGGCCTTCGGTGTAATGATAGAAAGCTTTTCACCCACCAAGGCATTCATTAACGTTGATTTACCCACATTGGGTTTACCTATTATACTTACAAAACCTGCTTTATGTGACATGAAAATATTTTTTAAAATAAAGTTGCACAGCAAAGAAACGAATTATATCTTTGCATTCCAATTCAGAGGAAGAGTTAATCAAATAACATCAACTTTTAAATTGTAAACAGTGCGGGGTGGAGCAGTTGGTAGCTCGTCGGGCTCATAACCCGAAGGTCATCAGTTCGAGTCTGGTCCCCGCTACCTAGAAAGTCGTAACATTTTGTTAAGGCACTTTCAAATGGCCCGTTCGTCTAGGGGTGAGGACGCCAGATTTTCATTCTGGAAACAGGGGTTCGATTCCCCTACGGGCTACAAGATTTAAGTTATGCACGCTTAGGTTTTTATTTTACAGTGCACATATAGTGCGGGGTGGAGCAGTTGGTAGCTCGTCGGGCTCATAACCCGAAGGTCATCAGTTCGAGTCTGGTCCCCGCTACCAAAGAATTCGTAACAGTAATGTTAAGGCAATTCATTTGGCCCGCTCGTCTACCGGTTAGGACGCCAGATTTTCATTCTGGAAATAGGGGTTCGATTCCCCTGCGGGCTACTGATCTCGGATCAAAGCCAAAAAACTCTGCAAATTTTGCAGAGTTTTTTTTTGCCTAAAATTTTTCAAAAATATAGCGTGGGTGAGGTTATGGATTTACAGTTGGTAACAAGTTTCCTTTTTAACCTCCGATAACATGGGGAAGCTTTCAATGCGCAATACATATGGTAAAGAAATAATGTTTGCTCTTAGGAACTCGTTGTAGGCATTGGCATCGGGTACGACGATCTTAAGTAAAAAATCATACTGCCCCATGACGTGGTGACATTCCATGACCTCCGGAAGCTCGATAGCCATTGACTGGAAGGAGCGAAATGTTTCTTCATAGTGGTCTTTAAGCTGAATCAAAGGGAAAGCGGTGAAAATACTCTTGATTCTTTTAACATCGATAATAACAACCGAGTTTTTGATATAGCCCTCGTTGGTAAGCCGCTTGATGCGGTCACCAATGACACTCTTATTGCGCCGGAGCTTGTGAGCAAGCTCTTTCAAGGTGAGTTGGGCATCCTTTTGTAAAAGATTGAGGATACCGATATCGGTGGGATCGAGTTTACATGAATCCATGATCAGCTAGAAATTAGGTTGGTTATACGATTACTGGAGTAATAATATGCAGGCGTAAATATATTAAATCCTGCTAGTGATTTCTTAAACCTTATGTTTTGTCATAAATCCTGGTATAAAAGCACGCCTAATTTATTCATTTCTGGTGATCTAGAATTTTGTTTTGTAGCTACGTATCTATTAATAATCGTGCAGAATAAATGAGATGTCAAATTCTTTTGTTCCGGAATATTTCCGCCCATTGACTAATTATGCGATAAAAAATTTTAATGTTAAGAGATTTGAGGCCAGAATCTCTGCTGGCGTTCAACAGGGCGATACCGTAAAGCATTTAGTTTGGGTTCTCACGCTGGGTCAAATAATAACAAAAACATTTTAGTAATGATGAAAGAAGAAAAGATATTAATCATTGGTGCATGTGGACAATTGGGTCGTGAGCTTACCGTTGCATTAATGGAAAGGTATGGCGAAGAAGCGATTATCGCTTGTGACCGTTTAGAAGCGGGGCAGGCAAAGATGACGCAAGTGAGGTATATTAAGGCCGACGTGACGAACAAGGAACAATTGCAAACGCTGATTGAAAATGAAAAAGTTACCCAGATTTACCTGTTGGCAGCGATGCTTTCGGCAAGTGGGGAAAATGCACCCTCAATGGCCTGGCATGTTAATATGGACGGACTGCTGAACGTACTGGAACTATCGGTCATCTACAAAGTACAGAAGGTTTTCTGGCCTAGCAGCATTGCTGTATTCGGGCCGGAGAGTCCGAAAGTGTCCTGCCCCCAGGAGGCTTTTACCATTCCAACAACTGTATATGGCATCAGCAAACTTTCGGGCGAGTATTGGTGCAGGTATTATTATGAGAAGTTTGGGCTTGACGTCAGAAGCGTGCGCTACCCTGGACTGATTTCTTATAAGGCGATGCCGGGTGGTGGCACTACCGACTATGCTGTGGATATTTTTTACAAGGCAAAAGCCGGTGAGAAATTTAATTGTTTTTTAAAGGCAGATACAGCACTTCCGATGATGTACATGGATGATGCGATCAGGGCAACGCTAGAATTGATGGAGATACCAAGTGCAAATATTTCGATCCGCACAAGCTATAACCTGGCAGCAGTAAGTTTTACCCCATCGGAACTAGCTCAGGAGATCAAAAAAGTGATGCCGGGATTTCAGATTAGCTATCAACCGGATTTCAGGCAACAAATTGCTGAATCCTGGCCTAGCTCGATTAATGACAAAGTGGCGAAGGACGACTGGGGATGGATACCTCGCTATTCGAGGAGGGAGATTGTGACCGAAATGCTGAAAAATGTAAAAATTGATATTTAAAAAGAAGCCATCGGAATAAATTACAGCGTCATAAAGAAATTGTAACACAAACGTTTGCGCTTTGTTAGGCTGAGTTAAAATATATTACATCCTTATTTTACACCGTATTAATTTGAATAATAGGGTGTGAATCTATTTATTAGTAATAACGTCATAAAAGCAGGTTTTATTTCTGCGACTTTCTTTTTAGAATCTCTTCTTTATCTACGGTAGCGCAACAAATCAATAGAATTGTTGGTGCTAAAAAAACTGCTCCTACTGTTGTTGAACTATCGCTTGCTGACAATCAGCGTATGAAAGTGGGCTTTTATGGAGAAAACATTTTTAGGCTATTTCAGGACAAGCCATCTCGATTGTAAAAACAAGTCTTTTCAAGATCATAAATCTAGAAAATCAAAGGCTTGTTGTCGAGGATACAGCCATACAGTATCAATATCTATTTGGGCCTAGATATTTTCTGGAATAACCTGATAATTTACTTAGTGATAACTTCTTTTCCTGCCCATACAAACGATTGCGCTGAGGTAAACCATATAAAAGGTGATTGTAAAACTAAATTTGGTAATCAGCGAGTTACGTCAATTCTAATCGAATGTATTTTATTCTACAAAAAAATATGCCTATGTAAAAACAGTACCCACTACCTAACAGAATAATATTTTGTCATCAGACAAACAACTAACCAAACCTTAAACTAAGTAACCACTAATGAATTTAAAACTTTTTAAAACAGTTTTATTTGCATGGGTATTTTTAATGACATTTTTATTATTAATACCTAGTGCATTTTCGCAAAATAAAGTAACCGGAACGGTCCGCGATAAAGTAGGCGAGCTGCCTGGAGTAACTGTAAGCATAAAAAGTAATCCAAAAATTGCCGCTCATACGGATAACGACGGCAGATTTGTAATTGCGGCAGCAGCAGGCGATGTTTTGCTATTTAGAATGGTTGGCTTCAAAACTAAAGAAGCTCCAGCAACCACCACGCCAATGAACATTATGCTGGTAGAGTCTGAAAGCGCCTTAAGCGAGGTGATTGTTACAGGCTATATCAACCTCGACAGGCGCAAAACTACAGGTGCTATAGCCAGTATTTCGGGTAAAGATATCGAAAACCTGCCTGCAGCAAGTGTTGATATCCTTTTACAAGGTAAATTACCAGGGGTAAATGTTCAGAACTTTACTGGACAGCCCGGCGTAAGAACATCACTCGTTGTACGGGGAAACACTAAAATATCCAACCCATCATCTGGTTTTAATGCAGATGATTTAAATAGTAATCCACTTTATGTAATGGATGGAATTCCCATTTCTGAAGATGAGGTCAGTAATTTTGATGCAACGGGAACAAACTTCCTTGCCAGTTTAAATCCCAATGATATTGAATCGATCGATGTATTGAAGGATGCAGCATCAGCAGCATTATATGGATCAAGAGGCGCTAATGGTGTAATCCTCATAAAAACTAAAAGAGGTAAAATTGGGGCACCCAGGTTTAGTGTAAACTCTTATTTCGGCTATGTTACTAAGCCTGAGAAAGTTTCTACTTTAATTGGGGCAGCAGAGCGCAGGCAGAAAATGGATTTAATTTACTTGTACGGTAACGACAATCAACAAAAAAATAACATGCCACAAATGCTTACAGATAGTTTAAACCCTGCATTTAATAACAATAATGACTATCAGCAATTGTTTTTCCAATCAGGAATTGTTCAGAATTATGATATTTCTGCAAGTGGCGGTACAGACGCCATCAATTATAGAATATCAACAGGTATGTATGATGAAAAAGGCGTTGTCATTAACACCGGTTACAAACGTTATTCATTTAACAGTAATGTGGGCATAAACTTCAGTAAAAACTTGGAGTTAATAACCAGTTTAAGAGCATCAACCTCAAAACGACTTGATGGTAAAAACAGTGGATCTCGTTCCTTTCGGGATGTTTTCTCCATTAATCCGGTAAACATGCCTTCATCGCTGTTAAGCATGTCTGACATTGACCTGCAAAGTAACATTAACCCTTATGAATTTGTAAGAAACGATAGGGTGAATACCAATATCAGTGGTAGTGGTGAATTGCGTTATACCTTTTTAGAAGATTTTAGGATCAGTACAAGAGGTTCGATTAACTATGAAACCAATAAGATCGATTTCTCTTCTCCTGGTGTCATTAATGCAGATGGACTGGCTTACGGATTATCAAATTACAATCAAAACCGCAAGTACATTATCACCAATACCCTGCAGTGGTTTAAAACAATTAATTCCAAGCACAACGTAACGGCTAACGTAAGCCAGGAGTTTGAAAGCAGACGTAATGAGAGCATATTTTTAGAAGGAAATGGTGTTCCGAATGATGAAATTAAAGTTATTGAAGCAGCAACCACCTTATACGGTAGTTCAAACTTATCAACCTATGCCAAATTATCATTTATTGGTGCTGCACATTATGATTACAACAACAAGTATCTATTGGATGCAAGCTGGCGGGCAGATGCCTCTTCCAGATTCGGAAAAAACAATAAGTGGGGCTTCTTCCCAGCAGTTTCTGCAGGATGGTTATTATCTGAAGAAGACTTCATTAAAAATTTAGGCTGGGTCAATCAATTGAAGGTTAGGGGAAGCTGGGGCATCACCGGCGACGAAAGTAGTATTGCAGACAATAGCAGGTACAATGCCTATATAGCTGGAAACGCAAATTATGCGGGATCTCCTGCCACATCATATGGTGGGGTCGTATCCGTAATTCCCAATTACAATGGAATTACAAATGATAACATCACCTGGCAGCAGTCAGAATCTTGGAACGGCGGTGTAGACATCAGTTTATTCAACTACCGGATTACGGCAAGTGTGGATGCCTATACCCGCAGCACATCGGGTCAAATGCTAAATATTACCATTCCAGAATACACGGGTTATAACAGCACTTTTACTAATGCTGCTTCCGTAAGAAATTCAGGAATTGAATTGAGCATTAGCGGAAGAGTTTTCGCTAATGATAAGGCCTTTCAGTGGACTCCGTCTTTAAACATTGCTTTCAATAAAAACATGGTGACCTCGCTGCCTAATGGCAATCGAGATATGTATTTTGGAAATGCAGTTTATGTTGTTGGCATGCCGCTGAATATGTATTACGGCTATATTACAGATGGCGTAATCAATTCTGATGCAGATATAACACCCAACCCCTATACAGGTACTGTTGGTGCAACAAAATGGGGAAATCTAAAGCCGGGGATGCCAAATTGGAGAGATATGAATGGTGATTATTTTATTGGCGACAATATTGGGCAAAATGACAAAACCTTTTATGGCGATCCAAATCCAAAGGCTACAGGTGGTTTTACCAATCTGTTCACCTATAAAGATTTTTCTTTACAAATCTTCACCACGTTCACTTTCGGCAGGGACATTATTAACAGCACTTTGGCACGTAGATTATCTAACGGATTATTCCATAGTAATACAGAGGATTTTGCTAGAGGATCAATTACAGACGTTAGCCAGTATAACTATTGGCGCCAACCTGGAGATAATGCCATATTCCCTGCACTCAGTCCGTTTATGGGGCTTTACGCTTTCAGAGCCGAACAATCTATGTATAAGGAAAAAGGCTGGTATGTAAGAATTAAGAATGTTGCCATGGGTTATAGATTTAATCCACAAAAACATAAGTGGTTAAACAGAGCAGGGATCAGCAATTTAAGGGTTTACAGTAATGTCGATAACATCCACATCTTTCAAACATTTTCCGGTATAGATGCGGAAAGGGTTGATGGACAAGGCTATGATTATGGCGATGGCTACCCATTGCCAACTAAATTGACCCTGGGCTTACAAGTGGAATTCTAACCTCTAACAACATGAAAATTAAATATTTAAGATATAAAAAATTAGGGATAATTTTAGCGATAACGTTATCTTCTTCCATCATGGGTTGTGAAAAGCAACTAGATAATGAATTGGAAAATAAGACTTATGAAAAAACCTTTTGGCAAAGTGAGAATGATGTTAATGGCGCATTGTCTGGCGCCTACGGATTATTGCGCAAAGCCTTAAACAACCAAAATTCCTTTTTTATATGGGGTGATCTGCCTACTGGCGTGTTTGCTACCGATGATACCAATATACAAGGCGCTTACAATACTGGCGGATTTGGTGTGCCTTATCGGGAAGATGGCGCTCACAATTGGGCGCATTGGTATAGGGTAATAGATTTAAGCAATCTTGTGATAGAAAATGTTACCAGGATGCCTGATGATAAATTTTCTGCAGGCAGTAAAAGCAACTTTCTGGGAGAAGCTTATTTCTTAAGAGGCTTAGCTTATTTTTATATGACAAGAGCCTGGGGAGATGTGCCCTTACAGTTAACTGCCACCACCAATGCGGAACAAGCAGTATACATAGCCGCTACTCCGGCTGCCGATATTCTGAAACAGGTGATCGCTGACGGCCAAAAAGCCTCAGCCTTATTAACCTGGGAAGGTGGCCAAAGTAAAATTAGGGCAAGTAAAGGTGCAGCTTTATCACTTTTAACTCATGCAACGGCCTGGGACAACGACTATAACAAAACCCGGCTATATGCTGATTCTGTTTTATCAAGTGGAAGGTTTCAACTTCAAACGATCGAGAACATAAATCTGGTTTTTAAAAACAGCAGTGAGCCTGAGAATATTTTTGTGATCAGTCAGCGGGAAAGTGATAAAGAGTCGTCTAACCAGGGCATTGCTTTTTCTACCATTAGCAATGATATCGTCAATGGCCTGTCACGCCAAATCCCCGAATACTATGTGTCTACGACAAAATTAGCGACTTTATATGATGATCCTAATGATAAGAGACGATCGCAATTTTACATGGCCAGACCCAACGTAACCACAAATGTTGCCCTGTGGAAATACTCGGTATTCCAGAATGTTGGTACAACCAATAGCGTTACCTGGCGAGCAGAAAATAACCTTGTTATTTACAGGCTGGCAGATATTGTACTACTTAAAAGTGAGGCACTGAACGCTTTGAATAACGATGCAGAAGCGCTTAAAGCCTTAAACTTAATTCGCAAGCGGGCTGGCGCTACAGCAATACAAAGTTCTGGCACTAACCTGAAAAGAGACATCTTGTTAGAAAGACAAAGAGAGCTTGCAGGTGAAGGCCATAATTATTTTGATGTGGTTAGAAACAGCTATAAATCACCTACAGGTTACCTTTTATACAGTCAATTATTGTCGTGGACCATGGAACCTGCACGTTTTGCGGCGAAAGGCTATTACTGGCCAATAAGCAATCAAATATTAAATGGCAATAAACTCCTAAGCCAGATACCATGGTGGAGAGGAAGAATTTAACTAAACATTTAAAGAACATGAAAAAGAATTTATATATCCTTTTAAATATGGGAATAGTACTCTTGTTTTTCAGCGCATGCAAAAAGGATGCGGTGATAGATGGGCGGCTAAGTGATCCAAACATTAACATGACTACCTATGATTATATTAAAAGTAATCCCAGGAACTTATTTGACACCACATTAATCATTATCGACAGAGCCGAAATGAAAGATGTTATCAATGCTTCGGGTACTTTTTTCGTACCTAATGATTACACCATTGGTAACTATATCACACTTAAACAAACTGAGGTGAGGAGAAAAGATGCCAGGTTGAATTTTACCCTGGACTCTTTATTAAAATATAGTCCGCAAATGCTGAGAGACTCCATGGGTATGTATTGTTTTAAAGAAAAACTGACCAGAGATGAACTATCTGATCCTGGTGCCTTGTATCAAACGAATACCTCAAATATAGACTTGTGGGTGTCGCTGGTAGAGGTTTCACAATACATTGTTGATGGTGTGATCACCACTAAACCAAAATACATCTACTTAACTAAAATTATTGGTGCCAAGGATATTGTGGAATCCAGTGGGGTAACCTATGATCCAACGAAAGATGCCAAACAATTAGACATAAAAGTATTATGCCAAACCACAGGGTTAATTACTACCACTGGTGTCGTACATGTTTTATCAAACTCTCATAATTGGTCATTTAAACAACCTTTAAATTAAAATAACATGAAGAATAAACTCAACATCATCGCTTGTTCATGCTTATTGATATTCATTGGGCTGTCGAGTTGCAAAAAAATTACTACGGGATTTTTGAGTGATAATTTAAGGTATACCGCTAACCCATTAACCGTTGGACAAGGGGTGTTCCTGATATCAAATGGAATTGCAGACGATGGATCTACCCCTCCATTTAAAATTACCCTTCTTGATGTGCGAAACAAAGCGACAGGAAAGCGTGAAGAAGCCTTTTTTAAGGAGTACGACGTAGCCGTTTGGAACAAAACATATAATCCTTTAGTAGATACCACGCTGGCTTTAATTGATGCAAAAAGAGGCTATGAAAAGAAGAAGCCGATATATGTGCTCGAATCAAGCGGTCAATTTATGTTTACGCAAGCTTCTGATAACGTTCCGGCAGGCGAATATTTGGTAGACCTGCAAGTGGAAAACCCTAATGGTATAAAAGTTTATAAAGACATTTGTACGATTAACTTAACAGAAACTAAAACTTACGAATATGTCAATAACCCTTATTTTCAGCCGCTTCCAGTAGGCTCAGAAACGGCGATCCCGTTCTCCATCAATGAAAATCAGGCTGTTGATATGACTGTTGGTCAGGGCGTAAATGCCACACTCACCATAAGGCGAGTAGCTGACACGCCCAATCAAATTGTGTTCAAAGTTTTAGATAAGAATGGCGCAGTATTTCCAGGAAAGGCACTATCAGACCGACCAACCGGAAATACTTTTCTTAAAAACCTAAAAACATTCGCCTATAAAACTACGGTCACAGACACCGCTATTCTATACGATTATGCACAAGCCCGTTTTCCCGATCCTTATTGGGATAGCCAGCAAAATGCCTTAAATTGTTATTATAGGATTTATGAGGAATGGATTGAATCTGTAGATTATGCTGATCCAGCAAACTGGTCGCCACCAACTAAAATGCAATATTTAACCTATACGGCGCAACCTGTTAAAGTTAATTTCAGGATTAACACGAAATTAAATAAACCAGGTAAGTATGTGTATGAATTGAAACTAAGGCTGACCAAAAAACGTTAAGTCTCTTATTTTAATAAGTGGCTAACATATTAGTTAACCGCTTATTCAAAAATATCCCCAATGAGTACATTTCGTACTAGTTGGGGATATTTTGTATTTTGATATCTCCGTAGGCGTTTTCTAGGATCAAGTCAAAAACTTGTGGAGCAAGTCTTATGTTTTTAGCTTTGCTGTTTTAGATTTCTTACTTCATCCAGGACGGTTAGCATTCTTTAATAAGCTTATTGCTCCCAGATTTCATTCTTAATTTTTTTTTTGAACTTAAAGAAGTTCGCAAAGAAGAAGATGTATTTCATTTAGACCTTCAGGAAGTCAATACGAGGCCAGATGTGCCTGATGGTGAGAAGCTGCTTTCAAAGCTCAACTTACGCATCAATCTAAGCAACATCGTCCTAAAGTGGCAAGTGTAAAAGTGGAGAAGATTGCTTAACAGGTCAGATTGGAATTGGCTGCTACAAACATCTTTTGATCACTTTCATAATAGCATCCGCAATTCTGCTGAACCCTACATCAGTAAGATGAACGCCATCAATGGTGCCCTCATGGTCATTTCCCATGAAGTCAGTTGCCGGAACATAGAAGATGTTTTTATAATGTTCCTTCTTGAGTTGGTTGTATGCTTCCCGGATAGCGTTGTTCTGTGCCACTACTTCCATGTCCACTTTTTGATCAAAAAAACCATGTTCCCTCACAACGGATTCTACTAAAATGATCGGAGTGTTTGGCTTTTGTGATCTTAGGTATTTAATAAATGGCAAGGCACGTGCTTTGATCTGGGCCGCTGTTTGATTTGGAATACAATCAAGAACATAACAATCTGCTTGGAGAGTAGCTAAATATTCGGCTACCTCTATTTCCATTTTGGCACTTCCGCTGAAACCCAGATTAATTACATCCATGCCGAGTTTACGTTGAAGGATAGCGGGATACGCCAAGCCCGGCCTGCTTGCTGACGCTCCCTGTACAATACTTGAACCGTAGATCACCACTCTTTTCGACTGTTTAATGTTGACTTTCGATGGGGGAGAGATCTTTGCGTTTTTAGAAACGCCTATAGATAAGGCATTTATAGAGTTGTAAAGTGGCAGGTAGAGCATGAACTGCTTAACGGTCGTATCCATGTTCTGTATAATCACCTGAGTTTGATTCAAAGAGTCCTTCATCGGTTTCCCTGCATTTACATATTGCCATTTTCGATTCTTGTAAGCATACAAGTCGAGGCCGCTGTGGGCAATGGGCGTCATATTGGCCATCACTTTATTCTCTGCTAGCTCCCATTTGACAGCAATCACCGGAGAGTTACTTTCAAATATCAATGAAATTCCCGCACTGTTCTTGGATAGTCCCTGCACAGCTTTTGTCATACCTTTGGTTTCCTTGGTATCTATCCGATGGAAAAGTTGATCTGTAACCTTTGGTTTACCTAGGAAGACAAAGTCCATCGCTTTAACATAGTGTAAAGTGTCTTGCGCTAAAGCTACACAGCTACAAAGAATGAGAGCAGTGGCTGCAATTAGCTTCCCATAGAAGCTAAACAATTGTGAAGTCATATTAGTTGGTTTCAAGTAATAATTTCTGTTAAGTTATATGATTCCCTTAACTTATTGTCTGATCAAATTGTGCAACTCCAAAATCCAAGGGCTTCTTTAGTCCGTTCTTTTTGATAATAACTGTATTGTAATTGAACGAACTGTGCTGAAATTAAAGCTTTCCGCTATTTATTTGCGCTGTAGATCCTACACCCTTTCGAATACAACCCAGTATCAAGTACTAAAGCGGTCAAAATTAGTATTTTACTTAAAACTCTGCGCATCTTCAATTGTTATAATCACGCAGCCGATCAGTTTAAATCAACTTGATGAGCGTATGATTTGTTTAACCTAAAAATATCGCCATGAACTCATTTTTAAAAGCAATCTGTTTTCTGTTGATGATGGGTATGTCTACACTTAGCCATGCCCAGGAAAAAAGAGACACCCTTAAAATAAATCCTGATCCAGAAATTGAAAAAGCTGCGAAAAAGGTTGGCAATAAAACTGCAGAGATCGCAGCAAAGGGTGCTGCAGATGTGGCAGATAAAGTATATAAAGATAAAGTTGGCCCCGGAGGACAAAAAATATACATCGATAACCGCTCCAGGTACTTTTATATTAATGACAAGGGCAGAAAAGTATATGTTGCTAAATCCCAGCTAAAAGATAAGCCAATACGCAAACATTAAAATATCAGTTTAATCCTTAATCTTAAATAAGATGAAACATAGTATAAAAAGTATAAAAGGTTTCTCCATAGGCGCATTAGATGGTCACATTGGCGAGGTAAAAGAGTTTTATTTCGACGATGCCAGTTGGACCATACGCTATCTGGTGGTAGAAACAGGGTCATGGCTGTCGGGTCGTAAAGTGTTAATTTCTCCCCATGCTGTAAAAGGCGTAAATACCGAAGATAAAACCATACCGGTAAACCTGACTAAGGAACAGATTAAAAACAGCCCCGATGTAGATACAGAAAAAACCGTATCGCGCCAACAGGAGCTAAGTCTGTATGATTATTACGGCTGGCCATACACTGACCCGATAGGATTGGGTTTTTATGGCGGATTTGGTTACGAAAATATGGTAGATACCAGAATTCCTTTTGAGGACCAGATTGCGCTCCAGAAATCAAAGGAAGAAAAAGGTGACCCGCATCTACGCAGTAGCAAAGAGGTTAAAAGTTACACTATCCATGCCACCGACGGTGAGATTGGAGACGTCGAAGACTTTATCTTCGACGATGTAAGCTGGAGGATACATTTCATGGTAGTAGATACCGGAAGGTGGCTTCCCGGTAAAAAAGTGCTGATCTCACCAAAATGGATCAAGGAGATTAAATGGGAAACTGCGGAAGTTGTTGTCGACCTTACAGTAGAGGCGGTCAAAAACAGTCCGAAGTACGATCATTCACTACCTTTCCCTGACGTTTATGAAGTCACACTTTATGAGTATTATGAAACACAACGGCAGGTTGGACGCTAATCCTTACTAAGGATTAGGTTTCAATTTCTTGAAAAAGAAATCAGCAGTTGCCTGGTTAACTTTCATTACATTGTCGTATTTCATCCAATGGTGTGTATCGTCAACGATAACCAAGGTTTCTACTTCGATTCCTTTGTCTGTTAGCCTACGGTAAAGGTCTATGCTTTGGCCAAATTCCACATTGCGGTCATCATCGCCATGAATAAGCATTACGGGTGAAGTCCAGGTGGCTAGGTCTGCTGCGGGAGAGGAGGTCCAGGCTACTTTAGCCGCTTCCTGTGAATCGGGTGCTTTTTCAAAGCGATCGGGGTAGAGAATACTGTTATTGCGTTCAATGGTTCTGTCGCCTAGTCCATGGATGCTCACGCCTGCAGCAAAAAGTTTTGAATCACGGGCTAAGGCCATATTGGTGAGGTAACCGCCATACGATCCGCCATACACACCAATTCTATTTGCATCAACATCCGTTTGTTTGCTTAGCCAGATTGCTGCTTCTTTGATGTCCTGATATTCTGCTGCCCCCGTAGTGCCGGTGTTTTTAGCATGTTGAAAGGCATGGCCATAACCAATACCCATTCTATAATTAACCGATAACACGTTGAAACCCTGGCTGGCCAAATATTGATTCATGGCATAAGCGTTGGCATAATATTCTGAGTAATTCCATCCGAGAAGCATTTGACGGGATGGGCCGCCATGGATATAAATAATTGCCGGTTTTTTTCGCTCTTTTCCACGGCCAGGAAACAATTGAGCATGCACAACTACACCATCAGGTGCGTTAAAAATTACCTGCTGGGGTGTTGCCAAGCCTGAAACCGGAAAATCTACCGGTATTTGCTCTTTCATCAAAACGTTAGGATTTTGTTTCAAATTACCAATTTTCTTTAGGTCTAACACCGCAGGAAGCGGTGGTTGTTGACCAACAGAGGTGATCATGCTGAGGTATTTGGAATCGCCGCTAATTTGTGGCGTCCATTCCATGTTTGTTCCGGGGCTCAACACCTGAAAATTAGCTTTATCTACGGCTACTCTAGCGATGTGGCGTCGATCGATATCTTTAATATCCGGCCCGGTGTTGGTGCTAAAATACAACCATTCTTTATCCGGGCTCATGATCAGGTGTTCTACAATAGCCTTTGCGGGAGTCAAGAGCAAGGCTTCACTTCCGGTTGCAGCCACACTGTATAGTTGCGACCAGCCATTATGTGTAGACATAAACACTATGCGATCTTTGGCTGCCCAATGTAAATTTGTTCCACCATGGGTGGCTGGTGGCGAACCTGCCAGGGTTTGTGGAGCTTTCCATAAGGAAATAGCTTTCCCTGTGTTGACGTCGGCTTTCCAGATAGACCAGGGTTGGTGCTTTCTGCTTAAAATAGAATCCGGTTTTCCACCAAGGCCGGCATAACGCACAAAGGCAATGCCCTTACCATCTGGTGCCCACCGTGGTGAACGGTCTCTGTAAAATGATGGTGCTATCCATTTAATAGGAGTTTGGCCGTCCTTATAAACGCCTATAAATGAATGGTCGGTCCTGTTCGATACAAATGCAATATTGCTAGCATCTGGCGACCAGGTTAATTCACTAACTGTGCCCCGTGTTGAAAACAGTTGTTTGGCAGGTGCAGATCCATTGATATTAGCTATCCAGGGCTGCCCCTTTCTAATAAAAAGCAGCACATCGCTTTTAGGGGATATTATGGGTCTTTCGCCTTCTCCTATTTCTATATGATTCATGCCATCGAAAGAAATGGCATGAATCTGCACCTTAGGCGGAAAAGGGTCGGCATTTACGTTTACCGGTGCCTCATCATTCCAGTTGGAACCATGGTCGCCACCACGAATAAAAACCACCCATTTTCCATCAGGGGAGACAGAGAGACTACTGATTTCTTGTCCATCATCTTCCAGGTAGGAAGTTAACCTGCGCGCCTTAAATTCTGGCCCTTCCGATACATAAATATTCCTTTTTCCTTGTTCATCTACAGCCCAGGCCATTCTTGTGCCCGTGCTTGCGGTGACCAGACTTGTAGGGAAAGGGTAGCTTTTTACCGAATTTAAACTGTAGGGCTGTGCTTTTAGCGGTTCTAAACCTGTGAAAAGGCCGATTGAAAGGGTAATTATGATTGATAAAGCAGTTTTCATGTGAAATGTGTGGTGGTAACGTTGGTTAAAAGTTGTATACAATGAAGAATTAATGATTTATTAATTAATATTTAAAGATATGATTTATATTGCAATGAAATTAAGAAGTAAAAAAGTCAATTTGTCATTATTTCTTGAAAAAATACAACATAATAAGATTAGTACCTATTTCCAACCAAATAATTATACCTAAAACACCAATTATGAAAAAAACCTTTACTTTATGTATGCTCAGCCTACTTTTTTTCTGGAGTCATGCGGCTATGGCCCAAACGAAAGAGGTTAGGGGTAAGGTTTCCGATGCGGAAAATGCCTTAACCCTGCCAGGAGTGGTTGTTAAGCTCAAAGGCTCTACTGCTACAGTAGCCACAAACAACGATGGCCAATATGCCATTCCGGTTCCGTCGTCAGGCGGTATTTTAACATTTAGTTATGTAGGGTATGTTACCCAGGAGGTACCGGTAGGTACACAAACGGTGGTGAATGTATCTTTGGTGCCAGACTCCAAACAGCTCTCAGAAGTAGTAGTTACTGCCCTGGGAATTAAACGTGACGAACGGTCACTGGGTTACAGCTCGCAAACCGTAGCTGGTGATGACCTGACTGAAAACCGCCAGCCAAACGTGGTTAATGCCCTGCAAGGTAAAGTTGCCGGCGTAACCATTAGTAGTACTGGAGGTGCACCAGGACAGGGTGCCAAAATACAGATCCGCGGAGTAAACTCGATTGACCCCGCTCGTGATAACCAGCCTTTATTTGTTATTGACGGTATTTTTATGGACAACAGTACTTCAAATACGGGTACTGGTGCCTATGGTATGAGTAATCGTGCTGTAGATTTAAATCCTGATGACATCGAATCCATGAACATCCTTCGTGGTGGTGCTGCTACAGCCTTATATGGCTTAAGAGGGGCAAATGGCGTTGTGGTTATTACCACTAAATCTGGTAAAGCAGGTAACATTAAAATTGATTACCAGGGAACTTATGGTATTGAGAATGTAAATACCATGCCTGAATTACAGACAAAATATAGTCAGGGATGGAGAGGTGTTTACAATAAAGATGATTTCTGGCCTTCATTCGGTCCAACAGTAGAAGAGGCTAAAAAAGCTGACTCTACACACCCTGACCAGTTATATAACCACATGGCCGATGCTTTTCAAACAGGCAGTCAATACCGCAATGGGGTAACCGTTTCTGGTGGAACAGAGAAAATGACCTTTTTGACATCAATCTCGCAATCGCAGCACAACGGGGTATTACCTTCCACAGACTTTAAAAATCACCAGGGCAGGCTCAATGCAACCTTTAAACCAAGTGAAAAATTCAATGCAGGTGCTTCCATTAATGTGTCTAACACAGGAGGGTACCGTTATAATGCCGGTCGTTATATCGAGCAGTTAATTTACTGGTCTCCACGTCACGACGTAAACGATTACCTGATGGAAAACGGCACCATGCGTTCTTATGGTGAAACTACAAACCCGCGTTACCTGGCAGAGACCAACCGTTTTAGCGATGATGTATTACGCTTAATCGGTAGCGCCAATGCTTCCTACCAACCTTTCAAATGGCTAAACTTAAGTTACCGTGCTGGTATTGATACTTATCGCGACAAAAGGTTAAACACGGCACCTGGCTTTCAGGGTTTAGTGGGCGAACGTTTGGTGGAAGACAATGGTACCGACGCTTTTCCGGGAATGGGTTTAGTGAATAATTATTACGGAACCTTCCGCAGTATTAACAGTACTTTTATCGCCAGTTTAACGCACAGTGTGTCGAAAGACCTTAGTGGAACATTGCGCCTTGGCCACGATTTGTACAACCGGACGATATATAACTCTTCCATGGAAGGGTCTGATTTAACGGTTTACAACTGGTACAGCCTAAGTAACGCTAAATTTTTAAGAGGAACAACTGATCAGTCGTCCTATCGTTTAATGGGTGTTTTCGGTGAGTTATCTTTAAACTGGAGAGATTACCTATACCTTACCTTCACTGGAAGAAATGATGTTACTTCTTCCTTGTTGAGCCCAAATAACTCTTTCTTTTACCCATCTGCCAGTGTAAGTTACATCTTCTCTGATCATGTCAAACTTCCTGAAGTGATTAGCAATGCGAAGTTTAAGTTCTCTTATGCACAAATTGGAAAAGATGCTAATGCCTATTCTACCAGTCGTGGTTTTGCCAATTATACTGGTTTGCCAACTGGTTTCACCGGCTTTACCCGTCCTAATTTGTTAGGGTCGCCAACGCTTAGACCTGAGTTTACCGATACTTATGAAGGTGGTTTGAGTATGCGTTTCTTTAACAGCAGGGTTGGTTTCGATGCCAATTATTACCATTCTTTAAGTAAAGACCAGATTATCAATGTACCTATTTCTTCTTCTACGGGTTATGTAACAGCTGCAGTAAATGCAGGTAGCATGAGAAACAAAGGGATTGAAATCTCAGTTTCTGGTACACCCATCAGAACCAGTAATTTTACATGGGAAACCTCACTTAACTATTCTGCAAACCGCAATAAAATTGTCTCATTACGTTCAGACCTGACAGAAATTGTTGGTGCTTCTGAGCATGGTTATCTGAATGCTCGTGTAACGATGAAATTAATTCCAGGTGAAGCTTATGGTACCTTATACGGAACAGAATACAGACGTTATTTCACTCCTGCAGAGATTGCCGCTGGTTTAGATAAATCTCCTGAGGCAAGTGATCCTTCAAGACCATTATTGATTAATGCTAATGGTTTCCCAATCATTGGTATTGCCTCAGATCAGAAGAAACTGGGTAATGTTCAACCTACATGGATTGGTGGGTGGAACAACACGTTCACTTATAAAGACCTGTCGTTAAATGTATTGTTCGATGCCAGAATTGGTCACGAACGTTATAACCAATTGGCTAATTACTATGCCGCGTTCGGTATGTCGAAAGAGTCGGAAAACAGAAATGATTATAAAGTTTTCGAAGGTGTTCTTGCTGACGGCACTCCCAATACCAAAGAAGTATGGTTAGGTCAAGGAATAGACCCTAAAACACAAATCAACTATGGTGATGGTTATTACCGCCTGGTGAAAAGAGGTGCTTCTGAAGATTACGTAGAAGATGCTTCGTGGGTACGTTTACGTTCAGTAACCCTTGGTTATTCGCTTCCTAAAACATGGATGCATAACAGCTTCATCAAAAATGTGAGGTTATCTGTAACCGGAAATAACCTGATTTTGTGGACCAAATATTCTGGTTTCGATCCGGAAAGTTCTACTACCAACAGCGGTTCTAATATCGATGGTTTTGCTGGTATGACTTATCCTGCGGTAAGAAGTTTCCTTTTCTCTTTAAATGTTGGCTTTTAGATATCAATACGATGAATAAATTTAATAAAACAGCAATGATCATCCTGCTTGTCGGTGTTGCAGCCATAGGTCAGGGATGTAAAAAATATTTTGAATTAGGCGAAAATCCTAATCAGGTGGTTAATCCACCTTTGAATGCACTTTTATCTACGTCCACGCATAAAGCCGGGTTAAATGGCCAGCGCTTTGCCAATTTAAACGCTTATTATGCGCAGTACCTGGCAAGCCCTTCTGCCAGTGGAACAGCAGATACCTATCAGATTACCGATAATACCTCACAATGGGATAACGCTTATTATGCTATGGCCGATTTGAGTGACATGATCACTAAAGCTTCGGAAAGTGGTGCTACAGAACACCTTGGTGTTGGCCAATTGTTAATGGCTTATACCTTAGGCCTTGTTGCCGATACATGGGGAAGTGCCCCTTACAGCGAGGCATTTGGCAAGGAGGGTAAATTGACACCGAAATATGATTCGGAAGAAGAATTATACCAGGCATCTATGACTTTGTTAAGCGAAAGTATTGCTAACCTTCAGAAAACAGATGCCACAACGAAGCTCGATGCTGCATCAGACCTGATTCACCAGGGTAACCGTGAAGCGTGGTTAAAAACTGCTTACGGTATTCAGGCCAGGTTTTTAAACAAAATTTCTAAAAAGTCGACGTATAGTGCACAAAGTGTTTTGGCTGCAGTGGAGAAATCTTATGGTTCCTCCAGTGACGATGCGAGTATGGCGGTGTTTTCGGGGATTAACCCATGGGCACAACTTGCTGTTAGCAACGCTAGTAATTTGCTGGGTGGTTGGTTATCTGATAACTTTGTGAACCACATGAATGGCCTGAAATATGGTATTGTAGATCCGAGAATTGCTAAAATAACCGACAAAACTGTAAATGGAACCTATGTAGGGACCCGAAATGGCGAGGGAAATGCAGGTTTAGCTGCAAATACGGTGCATGACGAAGTTTATATCAGCCTTAATTCGCCTTTAACCAACAGAACTTCGCCTTTATATGTGCTTAATTATGATGAGTTAAAATTCATCGAAGCAGAGGCGGCTTTCCGTCTGGGAGCAACAGGACTAACACGGGCTTACGCAGCTTACCTGGCAGGTATCACCGAGAATATGAACAGAATGGGTGTGAGTATAGCAGAACGTGATGCGTACCTGGCAAATCCTTCAGTAGGTGTTGGTGCCGCGAACCTTACGCTAGGTTTAATATTCAAAGAGAAGTACGCAGTCACTTACTTAAGTCCGGAAGGCTGGAATGATGTTCGTCGTCATGACTATCAATATAAAGACTTCCGCATGCCAGTAGGTGCAGTGCTATCAAATTATATCCGCAGGGTAGCTTATCCTACTGGAGAAAGATCTAAAAATGGTTCTAATGTACCTGCAGAGGTCCCTTTAGACACGCCTTTGTGGTGGGATAAACCATAAGGTTTTCTTGATATTATAAATGCAAAGCGCCTGGATAATCCAGGCGCTTTTGTTTTAAGCGTGCATGCTCAGGATAAAACTTATATTTGAGCGGTAAATTAAGGTTGACATATGGAATTAGGTATAATGACTTTT
>NZ_JAZQNU010000016.1:0-53449 GCF_045627485.1 Pedobacter sp.
CTCAGCAGAATCTTTCAATGCAAAAATAAAAGCATTCAGAAGTCAGTTTAGAGGTGTAAGAAGCATTGAGTTTTTCTTGTACCGCCTTACACAACTTTATGCATAAAAATCACATGGCTCCACAAGTTTTTGACTTGATCCCAAGTCTGGTTACTAAAGCGTTTGATGTGGAAAAAAGTAAGGAAACCCTATGGTCGTTATGTCTTCTTTCATAAAAGATACAACGTAATATGGAATTTAGAAAAACAAAAGCCGTCAACAGACGGCCCTTGTTTGCAAACGACAGTAAAAAAATTGTTTAGGGAGATGGCATACTACTCCTTGTCCCAGAAAATGCGAGTGAGCGGATTATCCGGTCCAAAGCTGGCAACAGCAGCCTGGTAGCTTTCACTGTTCCTTGCAGATTCTTCGTTCGGATAGGAGAAACGTCTCGCAAATCCACCCTGTAGGTTGTTGTTATAATTATTGGGTGTCAATGCTGGATATCCGCTTCTGCGGAAGTTTGCAAAAGATTCTGCCCCATTTCCAAAAGAGGCAATCCAGTATTGGGTGTTAATACGGTCAAGTGCGTTAGCATTCGTGTAAATAACATTAGGATGGATAAGATAACGATCTTGTGCATTCGCTGGAATTGCTGGGATAGGTACCGTTGGATATTGGGAATACTCCTCCATGGAAGCTTTTACACCTGCATTATAATAATCCATTGCGGAGGAGGCGCCTGCGGGAAGCCAGCCACGAAAAGTTGCTTCTGCCAGTAGAAGTTTTGTTTGCGCATTTGTAACAAAAAATATAGGTGCTGTGGCACTACCAATAACCCTTAAGTTCACCTGCGAGTAATTTTGGCCTGTCCCGCTGGTGCCCCTGTAACCCGGAGCATTACGCACACTTGTCTGGTCGTAGCCTATTGGGAAACCAAACTGATTTGCTGTGGTTGTATCAGGAGTTTGGGCCAAAGCTTGGTTAGGGTCTGCATACTTCCCGGATATATACTTCAGTCGTGGATCAGATGAAGCTTTAAGTCTGTTAACAAATGGCTCAGCCAGGTAAAAATAATATAAGTTTCCGGTCCTAACCGCGTTGTTAAGTGGGTTATTGTAGGTTGCATTATAAACAATGTACGCATTGTCTGCATTGGTTGTCATAACACCTCCATTATAAGCCTCCTGTACAATAGTAGTTGCCTTAGCGGGGTCTGATTTAGAATACCGCATACCTAAACGTAGGAGTAGCGAATAGCCAAGTTTTTTCCACTTGTCGACCTGTATAGCAGCAGATCCCGATGAACCAAACAAAAGGTCTTCCCTAACCTGGTCTTTATCAGGAGATAGGGCTGCGGTCGCCGATTTTAGTTCGTTATATAGATCTTCGTAAATAACCTCATCCTTGTCATACTTTGGATAGTAAAGTCCGCTAATATAGGCTTTGCCTGCTTCGCTATAAGGCACATCTCCGTAGGTATCTACTAAAGTCATGTATACGTAAGCTCTCCATATTCTGATTTCATTGTACAGGTTATTGCGTGCCGGATCGTCTTTAGCCAGTTCAAGGGCCTGTTCAAGAAATTTAATCGGACCAGGATAATTATCATTCCAACGTGGAACATTAAATATGTTGTTATCCTCATTAAAATTAAATCCGGCTGTAGCACCCAGGTTATACGCATTTACAAATTGCTGAACTACGGTTTGTTCCGCTTCGTAAAAGCCGCTGCTGGTTAGTCGCTGCGCATTCGCAAGCAATAATGCCGGATTGATTTCTGTGAGCGCGTAAGCATTGGTATTTACATCTTCAAAGTCTTTATCGCAGCTTTGCAGACAAAAAACGATGAGGAATGAACATATATAGTATTTTAATTTTTTCATAATGCCAGTCTTAGAATTTTACGTTTAAGTTAAGTGCGTAATTACGAGTGGTTGGTAGGGTAGTTTGTTCATAACCAATCCTGTTATCACCTGAGGAAGCGAAAGCTTCAGGGTCAAGGTCGTCTATGTATTTTTTGATGAAGAGTACATTTCGGCATGAAGCTGATAATGTCAACCCTTTCACAAACTTCCATTTCGTTCCGATCATGTCTGAGAAATCATAAGCCAGGGTAATGTTTCTTAGCTTGATGAAATCAGCCTTATAAATGAACGGATCTGCGATCTGGAGGGTACGGTAATCTGTATAAAATGTTTGCGGATCAACGGCAACCGTGTTTGGACTACCGTCTTGCAAAACCCCAGGGAAGATTACTCCACCTTCACGACCTACTAATGAACTCTTAGTATGTCCCTGTCTTAAACCATTTAGCTGGGTAGATGAAAGTATTTTACCGCCAAATTTAAAGTCTATGTGTACTAATAAAGAGAGTTTTTTGTATTGAAAGGTGTTATTCCATCCGCCAGTGTATTTCGGTGTACCAGTTCCAAACAAGACATCGGTGTCATTAGCTAAAAGTCGCCCATTAGCTCCTACAACAATGTCGCCGTTATCATTTCTTAAGTACGTTCTTGCTGCAAGCTGATTTAATGGTTTGCCTACTTCATATACAAGAGAGCCGATAAATTCATTTCCACCAAATTGTGAAACGATTTGTCTGTTTACGCCTGGAGCAAGTGAAAGTACTTCAGAGTCGTTTAATGCCGTGTTGATTGATGTGTTCCACCTAAAGTTTGAACTAACCACTGGAATTACATCGACTAACAATTCTATACCACGGTTTTGTAATGATCCAAGATTTAGCGGAGTTCCGGTATAACCAGAAGCGTTTGATACCGGTACGATAATAATCTGGTCACTGGTTTTCTTATCATAAAATGCAATATCAAAATTAACCCTACTTCCAAAGGTTCTTAATTCCAGACCGATTTCTTTCTCGGTTACACCAAAAGGCTTAATCAGAGGGTTAGGACTATTCACGTTCCGTATGGTACCAAGGCTAATATTATTGTAGGGATTTTGCTCAACTCCATAAGCAAGTCGGTTAGAGTAAGCAGAGATTCCATTGGCACTACCTACATCGGCGTACGTTGCTCTTAATTTACCAAAATTAAGCCAGGAAGTTCCCTTTAACAACTCAGAGAAGATAAAACTGCCGCTAACAGAGGGGTATAAGTAAGAATTATTGGCTGGATCCAGTACAGAGAACCAGTCTTGTCTAGCTGTTACGTTTAAATAAAGGAGGTTCTTATATCCAATATCAGCAAAGGCATATAAGGAGTTTACCTGTTCGCGGTATACGCCAAAATCCTGCTCTTTTGTAATGCCGTTTTCAATAGAATAAAGATTTTGGACCGTAAAATCAGTTACACCCTGGGTTACGTTTTTATTATTGACAGTAAACCTGTTACCGCCAATACTAGCATCGAAACTAAAATCTCCAAATTCGCGGTTTACACCTAGCAAGAAGTCCATGTTCATCTGCTTCTCGGTACTTGAATTTACCGTGTAATCGCCATTGTAGCCTGCCCCTGTGCCGTTAAAAGGAGTTGAGCTACCCATGCCGGTAGGTGTATTTTGTTCAAGAAAGGGAGTAGCATAATCCATATTGACCCTTCCCTGTAAGTAAAGCCATTTGAAAAAGTCGTATCTCACCGTAGTGGTACCCAGAAACCTTTCGCGGTTACTCCTGATAAATTGTCTGGGCATTAAAAAATATGGGTTTATCAATGTGGTCTGAAATCCCGAGGTCTGACGCTCTGTTACGCCGTTGTCGGCAAGTGCTTTCTCTTTAAGAACATCCAATGAGATGGAATTTGCCATACGGTAAAGGAAGTTTGGTGCTCCGGAACCCTGAACACCTACCTGAGGAGGATTTACGTTTTGTTCGTTAGTATAGTTAATGTTTACCTGAAGAGAAAGCTTTTCGGTAACATTCTGATTAACACCAAGGTTGAAGATTTTTTTATGATAGTCGTTATTAGGTGAAATACCTTTTACATCCTGATTTGAGAATGATGTTCTAAAGCTTCCTGTGGCATTACCGCCGGATAATGCAACCGAATTTATGGCGGATGTACCGGTTCTGTAAAAATTTGTTATCCGATCTCTTTGAGGTGAATATGGTCTGCTTACTCCATCAAATTGCACCGTTGGCACACCATCATATTTTTCTCCCCAGCCGAACTGCCCGGTGCTAATCGCTGCACCCTGGGTAGCAGGACGAACTCCCGCCTGTCCCTGACCATACTCATATTGGAAGTCGGTGAAATCAAGTACTTCATCTGTCGAAAAATTAGAAGTTACTTCTACCCCAAACTGGGAATTCTTTTTTCCGGATTTTGTGGTAATAATGATTGCGCCATTAGCGGCCCGCGAGCCGTAAAGCGCTGCTGCTGTAGCGCCTTTCAGTACCGTCATTGTTTCCACATCATCAGGGTTGATCTGCTGCATGTTATCTCCTAAATCGAGTGCGTTGTTGCCATCTGCACCACGAGCGCCCTGGTCCATAGGCAACCCGTTGATAACAATTAAAGGGGAATTATTTGCGCCTGAAAATGCTGCCTGTCCCCTTAAACGAATCCTGTTACTACCGCCTGCACCTGATGATGGAGGAGCAATCTCCAGACCGGCAATTTTGCCCTCCAGTGATGTCATTACATTGGTGGTACGGTTCTGTTGGATTTCGTCAAGTTTAACGGTTTCTGCCGAATATCCAAGCTTCCTGGCGTCTTTCTTGATGCCTAAAGCAGTAACAACGACTTCATTTAAATTTTGTGAATCTTCAGCTAACCCCACATTAATAACTGTTCTTTTATTAACTGGAACTGTCTGAGGCGTAAAGCCAATCATGTTAAAAGAAATGTTCGCATCCGGTGCGGCCTGAATAACGTACTGACCCGAGCTATTGGTGCTGGTCACGACATTAGCACTTCTAATTGATACAGATACACCAACAAGCGGCTCGCCGTTTTGATCTGTTACTGTTCCGGTAACTGTTTGCCCTTGAGCAACATAAGATACCAGCAGTAAGGATAATAGAGACAATAGATGTCTACCCCGCAAGTTGCGGTAAATGCATAATAGTTTTGCTGCCATAATTGGGAAGAATGGTTAAGTTGGTTTATAGTTTGGTTATATAGTAAAAGTATAACCTTAACTATTTACATACTTCCAAATGTTTTCGGCGGTGAATGTTATACAAAGAAGGGGATAACTTAAGTTTCGTTTTTTTGCTGAAGGAGAGAAATAGCTTCAAATTCATCGGCTAATTTGACACTTAGCCGCTCGAATATCTTGAAGTATTCGTTATATATTTTGTGATTTTGTTTATTGGGCTTATAGTCAACAGGTAAAGTAACCGATTTCGCAGCCTCGTCAATATTTTTATATATACCCATATTAATTGCACTAAGTAAAAATGCGCCTTTACCTACACCGTTGCGTTCGCTAATTATACCGACAGGTTTATTAAACATATCTGAAATCATTTGGGCGCAGAACGGTATGGTGGCAAAGCTTCCGTTAAGAGATAAGGATTTAATGGTACGATGTGTTGCCATTGACTGACCAATATTGTAAATTCCATAGATTATTCCTTCAATTGTGGCTCTTACTAGGTGTCTTCGCTCGTGGCGAATATTGAGTCCAAAATATACACCCCTGGCGTTGGCATCCCAAATGGGAGCGCGCTCACCAAGTAAATAAGGTAGAAATAGAGCACCATTGGAGCCAGCAGGAACTTCTGAGGCTTCATCTATCAGGCCTTCTGCTGAAAGATCATTGTTAAAGCCCGTTTTAGTATCGCCGAATTGGGTATTAAACCAATCGAAGATGAGTCCGCCGTTATTGGTAGGTCCGCCTGATATAATATGCTGTCTGGTAAGTACATAATTAAATAATCGTTGTTTCTCATCATGAATAGGCTTGTCGCTCACCACCCTAAAGGCTCCACTGTCTTCTATGGTAATAGTAGCTTTGTTTCCATCCCATATACCAGCACCTAAGGTGGCCATACAGCCGTCACTAGAACCAGCTATGATTTGTGTACTGCTGTCGAGCTTCAGTGTGTTAAGATACTCTTTTCGGAATTTTAGATCAGAATAAAACACCTCACACAGCGCAGGCAACTTGTCTGTGTTGATTCCTGCATAGTCAAGCGATTTCTGTTCCCACTGCAGGGTGTGAATATTGAAAAGGCCAGTGGCCGACGCTATACTTTGGTCCATTACGTATTGACCCGTGAGTTGTTGGATGATATAACTCTTGATTGATAAGAATTTCCAAGTTTTATTGAATCTATCAGGCAAATTGTTTTTAATCCACGCTATTTTTACCAGAGGAGACATGGGGTGGATTGGGGTACCAGTTAAACTATAGATTTCTGTACCTAATATTGAATTTTTGAGTTCAGTAGCTTCTTTTTTTCCCCTGTTATCGGCCCAGGTTATTGCATTTCCAAGTGGAACACCATTCTTATCTACGGCAAGTAAGCTATGCATAGATGCTGAGAAGCAGATGCTGTCTACACGGTATTTTTGGGGATGAATCTTTTCTGTTAAAAGATTTTTTAACACAAAAAGCATGGTGATGAACATTTGTTCAGGATCCTGTTCGCTATAGTCCTGCTCATCATGAAACGTAGGATAATGCCCTTTAGAAGAGCCGATCAGCGTACCGTCGATCTTAAAGGCGAAGATCCGCACCGCATTGGTGCCCATTTCTATAGTGATAATGCAATTCATATTATTCGGATAAGTTCTTTTTTCGGAATTGACTAGGTGTATAGCCTGTTAGTTTTTTGAATGTTGTGGCAAAGTGTTGCGACGAATAAAATCCAGTCGTTAAGGCAATTTCGGTAATATTCGCATCAGATTTTTTTAACTGTTTTATGGCTTCAGAAATCCTGATATTGATAAGGTAATTAAGGGGCGAGAACCCAGAATAGTTTTTAACTTTCTCGGTAAAGGTGGTTGTTCCCATATCGGCAATCGAAGCCATTTCCTCGACGGTCCATTGATGAGCCAAATCTTGACGCAGTGTTTGATCAAGCTTTAGAAATATCTGGGGAAAGTCACGATTGGAAGTACGTTGATTAATGATATTACGGGTGAATTGAATAAATAGCTCTGCTAACATGGCATTTATTCGAGTATAGTGGCCTATCTCCCGGTTTACTAGTTCAACGTACATGGAGTTGAAAAAAGTCCCGGCGTCTTTAAGTTTTATAATTGAGCGACAGTCTTTCACGTTGAGAATACGCCAGATGGTTTGAATATCCGGATGAGTTAATCCACTCCAGGGACTCATGGTTGGTTTGTTGGCATGATTGGAAACCTTAATTTTTAGCCAGCATAATGTTCCAACGTTTAAAATACGTTCCTGCCCGGTAAGTTTCTGCTTAGGAAGGACCAGCAATACATCTCCTGGATAAAGCGTATGATTTTGGTCTTGTACTTGCCATTCAAATTTCCCTTCTATAATATAATATACCCTTACCAGGTCGGGAGCTTCCTGATAAAATTCGTCTAGCTGCAGCGTATTAATTCGCTTTAGCGCAAACTCAACCAAATGCGGAAAGCGCTCGAGTTCCCTTGACTTACTTTGCTGTAGTAGGAATTGGTTCATTAGGTTATTTGGTCGTGGCTCAGTGTGTAATGTCTGAACACAAGTTTACATAATAACTTTAGATGTTTTGTACAAAAATCAACGGTGATTATTAATGGAATCTGTAGCTACATAAATTAACAAACTTGCAGATACCAAATCAAAACTTGACTATGCACATATTCCGTATCCCAGAATCAATTGTTGTTAATTATTCAGATAAGTCCTTTTTTTTTCCCAACCGTGATTGGGACAGCTTTATAAACCGACCATCATTATATTCCTGTGTGCTCGAAGATATAAAAAGCTGTGCATTAGATCAGCAAATGGCGCAGGAAGTTATTCCAAAGTCAAGACTAGTGCCATTGCGCAGCCAGGAAGTATGGGCATCTGGCGTAACTTACCTTCGTAGTCGTGAGGCAAGGATTGAAGAGGCAAAAGATGCTAAAGGCGGTGATTTTTATTCAAGAGTATATGATGCAGAACGCCCGGAATTATTTTTTAAATCTGCGCCCTACCGTGTAATTGGTGATGGCGGTGCTGTACGCATCCGTAAAGATTCAGCATGGAATGTACCAGAGCCGGAATTAACCTTATTTATTTGTTCAGAGGGTTCAATTGAAGGATACACTATCGGGAACGATATGTCATCGCGTGATATTGAAGGTGAAAACCCATTATATCTTCCTCAGGCAAAGTCGTATGATGGGGCCGCCGCCATTGGGCCATGTTTGTATGTCTCAGAAAAACCTATTGATCCTGACACCAAAATAAGCCTTTCTATTAAAAGGGATGGTGTTGAGCTTTTTGCAGATGCCATATTATTGAGCAAAATGAAAAGAACATTAAAGGAACTTTCAGCTTACCTATTTCGGGAAATGTCATTTCCTGCTGGTGTTTTTTTAATGACAGGTACTGGAATCGTTCCGACAGACGATTTTACATTAGCTATTGGCGACAGCGTCAGTATTACCATTGATGGTATCGGTACATTAACTAATACTGTAACACAATAACTTATGGATACCAGTAAATTAGGGGGTAAACAATTGATCGGTTACAGGGAGTTAGCAGAGGGAAAAGAATTTTTCCACTCTATTAACCCCGCTACTGGAAACGAATCGCCTATCCGTTTCTACAAGGCTACCGCAACGGAGGTAAATCTAGCTGCATCATTAGCAGATAACGCCTTTTCCATATATCGAAAAAAGTCTGGGCGTGATAAATCAGTTTTTCTACTTCGAATTGCCGACGAACTGGCCGAAGTTAAAACATCACTCATTAGTGTGTGCCAAGAAGAAACTGCGTTGCCTCAAGCACGGTTAGAAGGAGAGGTGGGTCGTACCATCAACCAGATAAAACTATTTGCTGCATTAGTATTTGAGGGATCATGGGTAGATGCCCGCATAGACACCGCGATTCCTGACAGAGAACCAGTTCCAAAACCAGATCTTCGATCGATGTTGATTGCGCTAGGGCCAGTAGCTGTATTTGGTGCAAGTAATTTTCCATTTGCTTTTTCTGTAGCAGGGGGAGATACTATTTCTGCGCTTGCCTCAGGTTGTCCGGTTGTTTTTAAAGCTCACCCTGCTCACCCACAAACGAGTGAACTTGTTGGTAAAGCGATTTTAAGGGCGGCAGAAGCGTGCGAACTTCCGGAAGGTGTATTTTCCATGATCCATGGAGACGGTCAGTCAACAGGTACTGCGCTGGTAACCCATCCGGCAATTAAAGCAGTGGGTTTTACCGGTTCTTATAGGGCAGGGAAATCGATATCTGAGGCCGCTTTCAGAAGGCCTCATCCCATACCAGTATTTGCTGAGATGGGGAGTTCGAATCCAGTATTTGTATTACCTGGCGCATTAAAGCAAAATAACAATAAAATAGCCTTGGGATATGTTCAATCTCTCACTATGGGTGCAGGACAGTTTTGCACCAACCCAGGACTTTTAATTTTTCAGGATGAAGGTTTGGAGGAAAGGGATATTTTTCTGGGAATTTTAAAAGAAGGGATCAGTCAGGCGACAACGCATGCGTTACTTTCAGCGTCAATAGAAAAAGCTTTTTCAGAGGGTGTTAACGAACGATCGTTAAATCCCGCATTAACTGTACTCGCTAGTAGTCAGGCGGCGGGGAAACATCCAATACCCACGTTGTTTTCAGCAAACTATACTGTGTTCGATGAAGATCCCTTACTCGAAGACGAATTATTCGGACCATCAGGAATTGTTGTGACCATACCATCCAAAAATGAGCTTATTCAGTTTGCCCAAAAGCTTTCAGGGCATCTTACCGCTACCGTTCATGCTACGCCGGAAGACCTGGTGGAATACAAAGAACTATTAGATGTTCTGGAACAAAAAGCAGGCAGGGTATTAATTAACGGTTTCCCCACAGGCGTGGAAGTGAGTTATGCAATGGTTCACGGCGGGCCATATCCAGCTACAAGCGACTCTCGGTCAACTTCTGTTGGCACAGCGGCCATTTACAGGTTTGTGCGGCCGGTATGTTTTCAATCTTATACAGCCTCCCTGCTTCCTGATGAATTAAAAGACGAAAATCCTTTTGGCATCTGGCGTTTAGTGAACGGAGTTCGAACTAACAAATGATTTAACCTACAAATTATGAGTGCTTACAGAAGTTCACAATGGTTCGGAAAAAAAGGTAAAATGGGCTTTCTATACCGAAGTTGGATGAAAAACCAGGGAATACCTGACGATATGTTTGATGGAAGGCCAGTAATTGGAATATGCAACACCTGGTCTGAACTTACTCCCTGCAATGCTCACCTTCGGGATATTGCAGAATCAGTGAAAAAAGGGGTGCTTGAGGCTGGAGGTTTTCCAGTTGAGTTTCCTGTAATGTCTTTAGGTGAAACATTATTGAAGCCAACTGCGATGCTTTTCCGCAACCTGGCAAGCATGGACACAGAGGAATCAATTCGTGGAAATCCTATGGATGGCGTGGTATTGTTAACGGGTTGCGATAAAACAACGCCCTCAACGATGATGGGTGCGGCGAGTGTCGATTTGCCTACCATCGTGGTTCCCGGAGGGCCAATGTTAAATGGTCACTACAATGGCGAACAGATTGGGTCTGGTACCGCGGTTTGGAAATTAACTGATGATTTAAAACTAGGAAAAATAACAGAAGAAGACTACCTGGCTGCGGAGAGTTGCATGTCAAGAAGTGCGGGGCACTGTATGACAATGGGTACGGCATCAACAATGGCTTGTATGGTAGAAGCACTTGGTATGTGCCTGCCAGGTGGAGCAGCTATTCCTGCAGTAGATTCACGAAGAAAACTGCTGGCTCGTATGTCTGGTAGGCGGATTGTTGAAATGGTGAAAGAAGATTTGCGGATGTCAAAGATCCTGACACGGGAAGCCTTCGAAAATGCCATTAAAGTTAATGCGGCAATTGGTGGATCTTCAAACTTTATTATTCATCTGAGTGCTATTGCTGGTCGCATTGGTGTAGCACTTCCATTGGAAGACTTTGATAGTCTCGGAAGCAACATTCCCTTGCTTCTTAACTTGATGCCATCAGGAAGGTACCTGATGGAAGATTTTTATTATGCAGGCGGTATTCCTGTCATCATGAATGAATTAGGTGATAAGATGCACCTAGATACGGTCACTGTAAATGGAAAGGCGCATAGAGAAAATATTGTTGGAAAACACCCATGTCACAATCGTGACGTGATCAGTACCTATGATATTCCATTAATCGAAAAAGCTGGTATTGTGGTGTTAAAAGGTAACCTGGCTATTAACGGTGCTGTAATGAAGCCATCTGCTGCTACCCCTTCACTCATGCAGCATACTGGCAGGGCAGTGGTTTTTGAGAGTATTGAAGATTATCATATGCGTGTGGATGACCCAGATTTAGATATTGATGAATCTTGTGTAATGGTCCTCAAGCATGTTGGACCTGTTGGTTATCCAGGTATGCCCGAAGTTGGAAATATGGTGCTTCCAAAAAAAATTCTTGAAAAGGGAATAACTGATATGGTGAGAATATCCGATGGTAGAATGAGCGGGACAGCTTATGGGACTGTAATTCTGCATGTATCCCCGGAATCAGCCATCGGTGGTAATCTGGCCTTAGTGCAAAATGGGGACATGATTACACTTGACACTCAGAATCGCATGATCAATATCAATATATCGGATGATGAATTATTCTTAAGACGAAAAAATTGGATTAGGCCTCCGTTTGTGACGGATAGGGGATACGTGGGCATGTACGTAAGACATGTTCAACAGGCGGACAAGGGTGCTGACTTGGACTTTCTGATAGGAAAATCTGGAGATGAGGTGCTGCGTGATTCACATTAACCTACATCCCAACACATGAACATGACCATTCTTATTTCCTGCATTCTTCTCCTGGTATTGCTCATTGCAAAATGGAAGTGGAATGCATTTTTGGCATTTTTCGTTATAACGCTTCTTTGTGGACTACTATTAGGAATGTCGGCGAAATCACTCGTCGCATCTATTAATAAAGGTGTTGGTGATACATTTGGCTCCATTCTAATTATCATCGTTCTTGGCGCCATGTTGGGACGTTTGATTGGTGATAGCGGCGCCGCAAATCGAATAGCATTGACTATTCGTAAATTATTTGGGGAAAAGTACATTACCTGGGCTATGGCATTTACCGGGTTCTTGGTGGGGATTCCCTTATACTACAATGTGGGATTTGTACTGCTGGTACCCATCATCTTTTCTGTTGCGCATTTCTATAAGTTATCAAAGGTATATATCGGTCTTCCGATGCTTACCGCACTCTCTGTGATGCATGGCTTTTTGCCGCCTCACCCTGCTGCTATGGTGCTTGCCATACAGTTCCAGGCAGATCTAGTAAGAACCTTTGTATACGGTGTTATCATTGCTGTTCCTGCAATAATTATTGCAGGTCCACTATTTGCCACGGTGTTTAAAAACCGAAAAGACACGGCGACTTCGGTGATTGTAGTTTCAAATGATCACGAAGGACCTATTCCTGGTGTATTTAACAGTGTTGTTTGCTCACTATCACCGGTGATCATCATTGCTTTTGCATCCTTATTAGGTTTGGTAAGTAAAGGAAATCCTGTATTGCAATATATGGCTGATTTTCTATATCAACCTACAATTGCAATGCTCCTGTCTCTAATATATTGTAGCATAAGCTTGGGGTTATCAGCGGGGAAACGCACAAAGGACCTAATGGCGAGTTATGCTGAGTCTGTTAAGGATATTTCCATGATCCTGCTTGTAATAGGCGGTGCCGGTATGTTGAAACAGGTAGTAACTGACAGCAACCTCAGTTTAGATATAAGCAATTGGATGTTGAAGTGTTCACTACCTCCATTGGTTCTCGCATGGTTGATAACAGCGGGATTAAGGCTGAGCTTGGGTTCCGCTACCATCGCAGGGCTAACCGCTGCAGGGATGATTTTCCCGCTGGTGGAAAATACCGGCATTCCCCCTGAACTTTTTGTGTTATCGGTTGGCGCTGGGAGCCTGTTTGGTTCACATATAAATGATACTGCGTTCTGGATGTTTAAGGAATACTTCAACCTTACGTTAAAGGAAACCTTTATGTCTTGGACAGTAATGGAAAGTATGGTGTCTGTTATTGGCCTGATCGGGGTAGTCATTCTTAAAGGACTAATTAGAAGTTATTAACAGGATACTTGAATAAATCAAATAAAACCAAATATTATGAATAAAATGAAAGTTACACTTGTTCTGGTACTCGCTTCCCTAGCCGCCTTGCCGTTCAAGTCTTATTCGCAACAGATCTCAAAAGAAGAAATGCTTTTCCTTACACCGTTATGGAAAGGCGAACGTTTTGAAGATGGACGACCCAAGATCGCAGATAACTTATTAAAACGTTTAAAACTGGTCACACATGAAGAGGCCTGGGCTGTGATGAAAAATAAGGGATATGCCTATCAATACGCGGAAGGTTGGGAAACCATTAATAAGGATAGTGTACTTGTAGGTAGAGCAGTAACAGCCACCTTTATGCCTGGCCGTCCGGACATCTGGAAAGCTATTGATGATCGTGGAAAAAAGGAGGGTAAACGTGGGCAGAATAGCTGGCCTGTTGACCTGCTTGTGAAAGGGGATGTGTATGTAGCAGACCAGTTTGGTGCACATGTTGACGGACCTACTATAGGAGACAATGTTGCCAATGCCATTTATGCCAAGACAGGTAATGGAATTGTATATGACGGCGCCGTGCGTGATATTTCAGGGCTAAAAGAATTGGGTGGTTTCACTTCGTTTTTCACCAGTTATCACCCTTCTTATCACAATCCAGACCCAAAAGCGCTAAACACCATGTTGATTGGCATAAATCGTCCTACCCGGATCCGTAGCGCAACGGTAATGGCTGGCGATGCCGTTCTTGGTCGTGATGGTACGGTAGCCTTCATACCAGCACATTTAGTTGAGGAAGTTATTAAAACATCAGAAGTAGTGCGTTTGCGCGACCTCTTTGGTCATGAGCGGCTCAAAGAAGGGAAGTATAGTGCCGGACAAATTGATGCCCGTTGGTCGGATGAAATCGAGCGGGATTTTTCTCAATGGCTCAATACGCATATCGATAAACTCCCGGTACCAAAAGAACAGATTCAAGAATTACTCAAATCCAGAACATGGTAATCATAACACTAAAATTTCTCATATAAACTTAACACATATGTCATCAAAACAAAACCGGCGTTCATTCTTATCTAAAACTGCTTTGGCCGGGGCGGGATTATTGAGTGCCCCTGCACTAAGTTGGGGCCAGGGATTGATTGACGCAAATGAGCGGACACCTAAGGCATCCGCCCCATCAGATCTTAAAATTACTGGTGTAACGTGTGCTTTCTCCGGCGGAAGTCTTTTCGTAAAAATTACCTCAAATCAGGGAATCATAGGTTATGGAGAGGGAGTTGATGCTGTTGGTGGCACTTACCACCTTGTAAAAAGGCTTGGTATGCAAATCACCAACCAGAGTCCGCTTAATCCCAACCGTTTAATTGAGCAGTTAAGAAAAGGTGCTTTTTTCGGTGGTGCGCAGTCTGGAATTTATATTGCCGTACTTTCAGCCATTGAAACAGCATTATGGGATATGACGGGAAAGGCGCTTGGCCTGCCGGTTTATCAGCTTATGGGCGGTAAGTTTCGCGATAAATGCAGAGTGTATTGCGATACCGCTTTGTATACGCGCAATCTGCCAACACCAGATGATTACGCTAAGGCAGCTGCTGGATCGGTTGCCAAAGGGTACACTGCTATAAAATTTGATATTGATGCTGGAAATGATCCCAATAAGTATGATCGTTACAACTGGACTGCAAGTCCGGCAGAACTTGAGCGCATGTACGAGGCAATTGCGGCCGCAAGAAAAGCAGTAGGGAACAAAATAGATATCTGCGTGGATATGCATGGTAGATATGATGCTACTACCGGACACAGGATGGCTAAATTGTTGGAACCTCTTAATTTAATGTGGCTTGAGGAACCTGTTCCCGCGGATAATGTGGATGCTTACAAGTTTATTACCCATGAAACCAGCACTCCAATTTGTGCTGGAGAAAACGTGTACCTCGCCTATGGCTTCACCCGACTACTCTCTGACGGTGCAGTGGATATCATCATGCCAGATCTCCAAAAGGCTGGAGGTCTGAGTGAAGGTCAGCGAATTGCCAACCTTTCTAACTTGTACTACGTGCCTTTCTCCCCACATATGGTGGCGTCCATGCTAGGAGCCATGGCAACCGCACATTGTTGTGTATCTGTTCCCAATTTCCAAATCATGGAATGGCAAACCTATTTTGATGTAGATCCGAAATGGAAAGAAATTGTAATTTATGATAAACCTTGGGTCGAAAAGGGATTTCTTACGGTCTCTGAAAAACCAGGGGTGGGAGTGGATATTAATGAAGAAGGCCTTAAAAAATATGCTACTCCTGGCATACCTTATTTTGAATAATTGTTTCCGTAACCATGCGAAAGCCGGTGTATCGTCGGCTTTTGCTGTAAACCTAAACCATGAAAAATCTAACTATCTATAAGGTAATACTCGTCTTATCCCTTTTGCTGCTGTTAAGTGCTATTGGTTTTGCTATCGCCGGCAATACCGCACTTATTGGATTGTTTCTAGTACCAGCATTTCTCGCCTTGTCGATTGGATTTAGAGGATATAACTCGTTAAAAGGTTACTCTTACACAATTTTGATTTTTGCAGCTGCTGTCACTGCGTTGTTTTATCCACATCTTTTCGTTGAATGGAATGGATTTATGTTTGCGTCGCTTATAATTCCGCTAATCCAGTTGATTATGTTTGGAATGGGCACCTCGATGAGCTTCCATGATTTTGTTGGTGTTGTTAAAGCACCCAAAGGAGTTTTTTTAGGAGTAATCAGCCACTTCATCATCATGCCTTTGCTTGGCTTTACCTTGGCCACAGTGGGGATGCGTTTTTTTGAATTCAACCCCGAAATTGCAGCAGGAATAATCCTGATTGGTTGTTCGCCAAATGGAATGGCTTCTAACGTAATTTCATACTTAGCCAAAGCCAATTTAGCATTGTCAATTACCATTACTGCGATATCTACCATGCTTGCCCCCCTGGTTACGCCACTCTTGATGAAGCTTTTAGCAGGGCAGTTTGTAGAGATTAATGTTCTGCACATGATGTGGGATATTTTAAAAATGGTGATTTTACCTATTGGTGCCGGGTTGCTATTTAATAGCTTGTTTAGTGGGAAAATTAAATGGTTTGATCGTGCGATGCCATTCCTGTCCATGTTTGGTATTATTGGAATTATCGTCATCATCACCGCGGCAGGCCGCGACAGTTTGTTAAACGTCGGCTTAATCCTTGTTGTACTCGTACTTGTACATAACATTTGTGGTTATTTGCTCGGTTACTGGTCGGGAAGGTTGTTTAACATGAATGAGCGTGATTGCAGGACCATTGCAATTGAAGTAGGTATGCAAAACGGTGGGCTGGCTTCGGGATTGGCGAAAGGCATGGGAAAAATAGCAACTGTTGGTCTGGCACCAGTAATCTTTTCTTCATTTATGAACATCACAGGTTCTCTGCTTGCTTCATATTGGCATCGAAAACCAATTTTAGATAAGGCCGAGAAAGAAGAACCTGTGCTAATATAACGAGCTTTAAAAAGGCTGTTTTTTTGAAGTGCCCCAAAAGTTGGAAAGAACTTTTTAGGGGTACTTCACTCAGTGAGTTTTATCCGCTTGCCCTATCACTTCGATTGGACTTCGACGAACCTATGGATCCTTAAGGCTGGCCGTTTGTCTCTTATTGCGGTGATTGTAACTTGTACTTTTTCTGCAAATATTTAATCATTGCCTTGCTATCCAAAGGTTCGGCGCGTACCATATTTTTCCACAAGCTGTCCACAACCATTAAAAGCAGGTTGGTTTCGTGTACTGGTTCGGTGTAGCCCAGTTCGTCAAATGCTGATACGAGAATTTTATGGATGGGCTGCATAAAATTTTTCTGTGCTTCCTGCGCCGCCAGATTATTCGACATCCTTGCCTGCATTCTCCAGAATTCTGGTTGACGGCTCACCAGCTGAATGGGAAGTTCCAATACCTTTTGTATCAGAGCTGATGGATTACGCTCATCTAACATGCCTTTGTTACCTAAAATAACGGTAGTAAAGCCCGATTTAAGTACCGCCTTTAATAAGCCTTCCTTACTCTGAAAATGCTTGAAAATTAAAGCTTCCGATACCTTGGCATCCATGGCAATCATTGCTGTAGTGGTTTTTGGGTAGCCGTGGGTGCCAAATATTTTGGTGGCAGACTGAATAAGTATCTCTTTTCTGGTGGTCGTTTCAGCCATTATTTAGGTGTGCCTGCATTGCGCTGTTTTTTTTGCTTTGCCAAGCGGTGTAAATATCCTGTTTTTCTAAGACTTATAAAAGATTGTATTAACTTTAATCTACTATTAAGTTATCCCAATATGGAAAGACGCTTTGCGATCAAGCAAATACTAATTATGGCTGGGGGATTGGCACTGCTTCCCTCATGTTTAAGAGAATCGGGAAAATCATCGATCCTGTTAAAAAATATAGATGTCGATTTCGATCAGGAGATGCTGCTCGCTGAAGTGGTTGAAACAATAATTCCGACAACCACCACACCGGGAGGTAAGGAATTGAAGCTGCACCTATTCGTTTTAAAAATGCTTGACGACTGTTATGAAAAAGAAGATCAGAAAGCCTTTTTTAATGGGCTCGAATATTTGCAAGACTATACTAAGAAACAATTTGACAAGCCTTTCTCTAAATTAGTTGCTCCGGAACGAGAGCAAGTTTTACTTCACTTGGAAAATGAAGATTCAGCCACCGGAGATGGTAAGGCTTTCTACAATATTCTCAAAAGCAGAGCCATTGGGGGCTACCTCAACTCACAATATGTGATGACCAATTTACTTAAATGGGAACTTGTTCCCAGCAGGTATAATGGTTTCTATCCTGTAAAAACCGCTTAATTTAAACACATGTCAAACCTTAATATAGATGCCCAAAAGGCACAAACTTTTGATGCCATCGTTATCGGATCAGGGATCAGCGGGGGATGGGCCGCTAAAGAATTTACCGAAAAAGGTCTTAAAACACTCGTGCTGGAAAGAGGACGAGATGTGCAGCACCTCAAAGATTATCCCACGACCAACAAATACCCCTACGAGTTCGAGCACCACGGCGAACCGGAACTCTCTATACAAAAGGAAAACCCCATTGCCAGCAGGTGTTACGTCTTTAAGGAAGACGCCATGCATTTTGTGGTGAAAGATAAGGAACATCCTTATGTGCAGAAAAAACCGTTCGACTGGATCCGTGGGTACCAGGTGGGTGGAAAATCCTTACTTTGGGCGCGACAAACACAGCGCTGGAGTGACCTTGATTTTGAAGGTCCGGCAAGAGATGATTTCGCCGTAGACTGGCCCATCCGATACAAAGATATTGCGCCCTGGTACAGTTATGTGGAGAAGTTCGCCGGCATATCGGGTAATAAAGATGGTTTAGCAGCACTGCCTGACGGTGAGTTTTTACCCGGCTTCCCGTTAAATGCCGTGGAAGATTATTTTAAGAAATTTGTTGCCGGTAAATATGAAAACCGGCATGTGATCAGTGCCCGGTGTGCACATTTGTCGAAACCTAACCAGATACATCTTGATCAGGGACGGGCACAATGTCAGAACCGAACCTTATGTCAGCGTGGTTGCCCTTTTGGTGGCTATTTCAGCAGTAACGCCTCTACTTTACCATGGGCTGCAAAAACTGGAAATCTGACATTAAGACCTAATTCGGTGGTGCAGTCGGTGATTTATGATGATAAAAAGGAGAAGGTTACTGGTGTGCGCGTTATGGATGCGGAAACCAAAGAAGTCGTAGAATACTATGCAAAGGTCGTTTTTGTGAATGCCTCCGCTTTAAATACCAATTTAATTTTATTGAACTCCATATCTAATCGTTTTCCACAAGGACTGGGTAATGATTATGGGCAACTGGGTAAATATGTGGCCTTCCATAATTATAGCGCACGCATTAGTGCCGAGTACGACGGGCTTAAACAATTTACTACAGATGGCAGAAACCCCGCCGGTGGAGGTTACCTCCCAAGATTTAGAAACCTTTATAAACAAGAAACTAACTTTAAGAGGGGTTATGCCGCTGGTTTTAGTGCTTACCGGTCGTCAGACAGGGACTACTCCGGTGTTGGTGCCGGATTGAAAGAAAACCTCCTCAATCCGACTATGGGTCCCTGGAAAGTGGGGTCGCACATGATGGGCGAGACCATTCCTAAAGAAAGTAATTATGTAAGTCTGCACCCTGATCAGAAAGATGACTGGGGCATGCCTTTGTTAAATATTTCTGTGGAATATGATGAGAATGATGTACAGATGAAAAAGGATTACCTGGAGCAGCTTACTGAAATGTTTACAGAAGCAGGCTTCAAGAACATTAAAGCCAACGATGCTTCACAGGCGCCAGGACTGGATATTCATGAAATGGGAGGGGCCAGAATGGGGCATGATTCCAAAACATCGATCCTTAACAAGTGGAACCAGGTACATGCTTGTCCGAATGTTTTTGTTACCGATGGTGCGTGTATGACTTCAACCTCTACACAAAATCCTTCGCTCACTTACATGGCTTTAACGGCAAGAGCAGTAGATTATGCAGTGGCAGCAATGGAAAGAAAGGAGCTTTAGTGTAAATTGCCCGCATCTATGATTAAAGCTACCTACGCCGACAAAGATTTAGTGTCCGATATATTAACCAGCGCTTTTGATAAAAACAAAAGTGTAAACTACCTGATTCGTCAAAACCATAACAGGTTGTTCCGAATCCGAGAATTTATGGATTATTCCTTTGAACAGTGTATGCTATTTGGGGAGGTTTATTTGACGGACGACAGGAAGGCTTGTGCGCTAATTTTACAAGGAGCGCGATCTACCTGTGATTTTGGAAACATCCACTGTGCAAAATCTTCCATGGTATAAAAAACATGGTTTTATTGTTTATGATCAACTTGATTTGAGCTACAAGCTACATTTTTTAAAAACAGTATAATATGCGTCGAATAAAAGCTAATGTATTAGGAATCAAGTGGGTCCTCCTCATCTATTTAAGTTTAATGTCGTCAACTATGTATGCACAATTTCAACCTGCCTGGTCATCGCTTGACCAGCGCGAAACGCCTTCCTGGTGGAAAGATGCAAAGTTTGGTATTTTCATTCATTGGGGCTTATATTCCGTTCCGGCCTATGCCCCTGTGCATGAAGTGGAAGGTGTGTATGAAAAATATGCAGAACATTATGAAAATAGGCTACTGACGAAAAATAAGCTGTTTATGGCGCACCATAATAAACATTATGGTGTTGATTTTAGCTATGCGGATTTTGCTCCCCTTTTTAAAGCAGAATATTTTAACCCTGATCAATGGGCATCACTCATACAAGCTTCCGGCGCCAAATACGTGGTGCTCACCGCTAAACATCATGATGGTTTTACCTTGTGGCCAAGTCAGCACAGTCCTCGTTGGAACAGTGTGGAAATGGGTCCACATCGCGACCTGGTGAAAGACCTGTCAGACGCAGTTAGAAAAAAAGGCATGAACATGGGGTTTTATTATTCCTTGCTGGAATGGAACCATCCCTTATACAAACCAGCAACGATTAACGAATGGGTAGATACACATATGATACCTCAACTTAAAGACCTCGTGAACCGCTACAAACCAGAAATCATCTTCTCTGATGGCGAATGGGATTACAACAGCAAAGACTTAAAAAGTGAGAGTTTCCTGGCCTGGCTCTACAATGAGTCGCCGGTAAAGGACACAGTGGTGGTGAACGACCGCTGGGGCAAGGAAACCAGAAGTTTACATGGTGACTATTATACCACAGAATACGACCTGGTACATAACGAAAAGGGGATCGGAGAAAAAAGCACCCATCCATGGGAAGAGAGCAGGGGCATGGGTACCTCCTATGGGTACAATCGATTTGAAACTGCTGCAGATTATTTCACCTCCAAACAATTAATCCGTTTGTTGATTGAAAAAGTGGGTAATGGTGGAAACCTATTGCTTAATATCGGTCCACAGGCAGATGGACTTATTCCTGTAATCATGCAGGAGCGACTGCTGGATATGGGTAACTGGTTAAAAGTAAATGGTGAAGCTATTTATGGTACCACAGCATGGCCGGACCGCCCACAACCCAGTCAAAATAATGAAGTCTTTTTCACCCAGAACCAGGACGCTCTGTATGTGTTATGTACTTCCTGGCCTGTTCAGCCAATTACGATTCATGGAGTTAAAGAAGTTGGGGCGGTTAGCTTGCTAGGTACAGAGTTTCCCTTGAAAAGTAGCTTAAAAAATGGCCAGCTAACCATTCACGTGCCATCCATTATGCCCGGCCAATTCCCTGGCGAGCATGCCTGGGTTTTTAAAGTTGCAGGTTTTAAGCCTCGCTAACGTTATTTCGTAATTAGTCTTTTTTGACAAATGATGTGCTGGTTTAAGTCTTAAAACCAACCATTCCGAGAACGATTGCACAAATTTTTTCTGCTAAAACTGATCTAGATCGTTCGGAAGTTCGTAAGCTTGTTTAACCAAATTTAAACATTATGAATTTCAAGACTCCAGGTAACAATCGATTGCCGCGTATTCCCATTAATTTTCAGGTGATTTTATAGGTATTCAATTTATATCCATGACTTTACGGTTGTGGAACAATTGTGTAATGCCTCTTTAATAATTATTAAACTAACCAAATATTATGATCAAATTATACCTATCCATTGTTGTGCTTTGCTTTTTCAGCATGGTAGCGACAGCACAAAACCGCACCATTAGGGGGCAAGTCTCCGATGCAAAGAGCGGTGAAACTCTAATCGGCGTAAGTGTGCTGGTAAAAGGCACCACTACAGGGACCAGTACTGATAATAACGGTAATTACACGATAACTGTTCCATCCAACCAAGCCGTACTACAAGTTAACTATGTAGGTTATGCTAAACAGGAAGTTGCCGTTGGAAGTCAATCGCAAGTCAACATCAAATTAGCGGCCGACGACCAGGAACTAAATGAGGTGGTGGTAATTGGTTACGGAACGGTAAAAAAGAGAGACTTAACCGGATCGGTAGTTTCGGTTAAAGGAGAGGATATCGCTAAAGTCCCTTCTTCTAACCCATTAGAATCCATTCAAGGTAAGGTTCCTGGCGTAGATATTACCAGAAGCAGCGGTGCAGCATCATCTATTAGCAGCAGCGGTGCTCCATCATCGGGAGTAAACATTAACATCAGGGGAACTCGTTCTATCTCCGCTGGGAATGGACCTTTGATCATTGTTGATGGGGTTCAATATTCCAGTCTTCAGGATTTAAGTCCGAACGACATTGCTTCCATGGACATCTTAAAAGATGCTTCTTCAACGGCGATTTATGGATCCAGAGGTGCTAACGGCGTAATTCTGATTACTACCAAAAAAGGTATTTCTGGTCAGGCAACCGTATCCCTCAATTCATATTACGGTATTTCGCAGGTTGCACGTTACCCAAGTGTAATGGATGGAGACCAATTTATAAACTTACGTCGCGAGGCTTTCCGTGCCACAGGAAACTGGGCAAGCCCTGCCGATGATGTCAGTATTTTCAATTCGGCTGAATACGCAGCTGTTCAAAACAGGGATTTTGTCAATTACCAGGACTTGCTAATACACGACGGAAGCTTGCAGAATCATCAGCTAGGCATCAGGGCAGGAACGGAAAAAACTAAAGTGTACTTCTCTTTAGATTATCTGGATGAAAAAGGTATCCTTAAACTGGACAGGTCTAACCGCTATACAGCCAGATTAAATGTTGACCAGACTATCGGTAAAATTTTCACTACAGGTTTACAAGGACAATTTACACATTATGAGCAAAGTGCCCGTCGGGATCCTTTAAACCAGGGTAACAAAATTTCGCCACTGGGACGCGTTTATGATGATGAAGGAAACTTTATCGTTTACCCCTTAGCCGGAACATTTGTTAATCCCCTTGCAGATGAGCAGCCTGACGTGTACACCAATGAAGGCGTTATTAACCGTACTTTATTGTCTGCATATGTCGAATTAAGACCTTTCGCGGGTTTAGTAGCCAGGTCTAATGTGGGTGCTAACCTGAATACAGACCGCATCGGTACTTATGCAGACCGGTATTCCATCGAACGTAATGGATCTGTTCCAAAAGCAACTTATCGAGCTTCAAACAGTCACCTGATCAATATTGAAAACTTTGTTACCTATAACAAGGAGATCAAGGATCACGCGTTCACCTTAACCGGGATCAACAGTTTATTATTCAACCGCAATGATAATATCTCTGCCTCGGGAGAGAACCAATTGTTAAAATCTCAGCTTTTCTACGGTTTAGGTAACACTCAAAATCAAGCGGTAGTCACCAGTTATGGTATGAACAATTTGGTTTCCTTCGCTGGAAGAATCAACTATGCTTTTAAAGGTAAATACTTGTTAACGGCTACCGGTCGTACAGATGGTTCGTCTAAATTAGCAGAAGCCAACAAATGGGCGTTTTTCCCTTCTGCTGCAGTTGCCTGGAGGGTTAGTGACGAGGCATTTTTAAAGGACAATAAAGTAGTCAGCGATTTAAAGCTGAAGTTTAGTTACGGTATTGCCGGTAGTGATAACATTGATGCTTATTCAACACAAAGTAGCTTAACCAGAATTGCCTTTGCTTATGACGATGCTGCAGTACCCGCTTATGGTTACTCGCCAAGGATTGGTAACGTAAGCCTCACTTGGGAGAAGACAAAAACAAGTGACATTGGTCTGGAATTGGGTTTATTTAAAAACAGAATTACTGCAACGGTTGATTATTATGACTCGCAAACTTATGATCTGTTATTAAACAGAAGTTTACCTCCATCAAATGGGGTGACCAGTGTGATCCAGAACATAGCAAAAACACGTAACAAAGGGCTGGAGGTTTACATCTCTTCCAAAAATATAGAGAGCGCTAACTTTCAATGGACCACCAACTTATCTTTCAGTAGAAACAGAGAAAAAATTGTTGAACTAGCAGGTGGCGCACAGTCTGACGTGTTAAATTCGTGGTTCGTAGGCTCACCAGTGCAATCGTTCTATGATTATGAAAAAATTGGTATCTGGCAAACGGCCGATGCTGAACTTGCTGCTACCTACGGACAGAAACCAGGTGACATCCGTGTAAGCGACTTAAACAATGATGGAAAAATTGATGCAACGAATGATCGTAAGATTATCGGAACTAACCGTCCGGATTGGACAGGAGGTTTAGAAAACACCTTTTCTTACAAAGCCTGGGATCTGAATGTTTACCTATTTGCCAGAATGGGTCAAACCATCAATGCCGATTTCTTAAGAAGATACAATCCAACAGGTGCAGAAAACAGTGGTACGATTATTAACTATTGGACACCAGAGAACCCAAGTAATGATTACCCACGACCGAATAAAAACGTATCCTTAGCGTCCACCTTGTATAATTCGACCCTTGGATATGTTGACGGTTCATTCATCAGGTTGAGAAACATTACGCTGGGTTATACGATCCCTAAGTTAACGCTGGAAAAAAGCTTTATTAAGAGCGTGCGTGTGTATGCAACGGCCAGAAATCCGTTTACGTATACCAAGTCAGGCAGGCTAGATCAGTATGATCCGGAAAGAGGTGGTTCGGAAAGCTCACCAATGACCAAACTTTACACCTTCGGCTTGAACGCAACATTTTAACTATCAAATTGAATCACTATGAGACACTATATATATAAAGGATTAATAGTTTTAGCAGGCTTAACGATGACGTTTTCCTGTAAAAAATCTTTAGAAGAGAATAACCCTTCGGGAATCACCGCAGAGAGTGTGTTCACTACGCCGGCTGGTTTTGAAACCTTAGTAAATGCGGCCTATTCTTACCAACGCTGGTGGTATGGAAAAGAGGAGGGATACAACCTAGCGGAGATGGGAACAGATTTGTGGATGAGTGGTGCCGGTGATGTACACACTGATTTAACACAATATGTTAACCTGCAGGGTACAAATTCTGCGATAACCACTGAATGGCAACAGTTGTATGCTGCTATCAACTTATGTAATGCTGGTATTAACCGTATTAGTGAAGCTGGTTTGGCTACAACAGTAAGACCCGTTAGAGAAGCAGAATTAAAATTCTTACGTGCATTTTATTACTGGCATGTGGTAGAAACCTGGGGTGGTGTGCATTTTACATTGGATGAAACACAGGGTGTAGTCACAACGGCTAACAAAACGCCAGTTGAGACTTTCAATAAACAAATAATTGATGATTTGATGTTTTCTGTGGCCAATTTACCTGCTACAACGAATGACTATGGTAGAGTGACCAAACCAGCGGCGCAAGCCTTTCTGGCTAGAATGTTCCTGACACAAAAAAAATATGCAGAAGCGAGAGATATGGCACTTGCCGTAATCAATGGCGGATATGGTTTTACGCTATTGCCTAACTATGCTGATTTGTGGAAAATGGCTAACCTTAAAAATAAGGAAGTCATTTATGCGGTGAATTATTCTGTTAACCTTTCAGTAAACGATTTACTTGATCCTATTTTAAATCCTTTAGGTCACAGTCGTGGAAGTAACAGTTCACATATGTTATTCGCCATGAAATATGATGATCAGCCAGGTATGGTGCGTGATATTAACAACGGGCGCCCATTTAACCGTTACATGCCAACGCGTTATTTACTGGATCTGTATAGCGATCAGGATGCTAGGTATGAAGGCTCGTTCAAAACCGTATGGTATGCCAACTCAACCAGCCGCCCAGCCGGCATGAGCATTGGTGATACCGCTATTTTTGCAACTAAAAGGGTGGTTACGCCAAGTGGCAAGCTTTACAAAACCTACGATCGTAATGCGGTTTATAATCCGAATGGAACAGTAAAAGATCAGCTGCATTATGTATCGCTTAACAAATTTGATGATCCCACCAGAAGCAGCGTCAATGAAGCCCAGAGTGCAAGAGATGTATTTGTAATTCGTTTTGCAGAAGTATACCTGATTGCTGCAGAAGCTGAGTTTAACCTTGGAAACACAACACAGGCAGCAACCCATTTAAATGTAATTCGCAGCCGTGCAGCCAAACCAGGAACGGTGGCAGCCATGCAGGTTACACCAGCGCAGGTGACCCTAGATTTTATTTTAGATGAACGTGCCCGTGAGTTTGCAGGCGAACAGATCCGTTGGTTCGACTTAAAAAGATCAGGAAAATTGTTGGATCGTGTTAAAGCCAATAATCCAAATGCGGCTACCATTCAAGAATTCCATTTAGTAAGACCTATTCCGAGAACGCAAGTTGATGCTGTAACTAATAAAGATGAGTTTACACAGAATCCTGGATACCAGTAGATTTATAAAGAAGTTAAGTTGGTGTTTCTGTTTAATGTGCATAACTCTAGCCGGTTATGCACAACAGAAATTTAAACCTGTAATCACCGTTGCCAAGGATGGCAGTGGTGATTATTTAACGATACAAGACGCTGTAAATTCAGTTCGGGATTTGGGGCAACAAGAAGTGAAAATTCTGATTAAAAGTGGCGTTTACCACGAGAAATTAGTTATCCCATCCTGGAAAGAAAAAATTTCTTTGATTGGAGAAAACCGGGAGACCACCATCATTACCAATGCTGATTATTCCGGGGCTAGCTACGGCAGTACAAAACACAGCACATTTACCTCCTACACGGTACTAGTAGAGGGTAATGACTTTAAAGCGCAAAATCTTACCATTCAAAATACAGCGGGCAGGGTTGGCCAGGCCGTAGCGTTGCACATAGAAGGCGATCGGGCCATCATCCAAAACTGCAGTATCCTTGGCAATCAGGATACCTTATATACCGCTACCACCACCAGCAGGCAATACTACTTGAACTGTTATATTGAAGGTACCACTGATTTCATTTTTGGTGAAGCCACGGTGGTGTTTCAAAGTTGTACCATCAAAAGCCTTTCGGATTCTTATATTACCGCTGCGGCAACGTCGCCAGGACAAAAATATGGTTATGTATTCTTTGACTGCACCCTTTTGGCCTCCCCCGATGCTAAAAAGGTTTACCTGGGCAGACCTTGGCGGCCTTATGCAAAAACCGTTTTTATCCGCACCAATATGGGTGCTCATATTGTCGCCGAAGGCTGGCACCACTGGCCTGGTGATGCGATGTTTCCCAATAAGGAGAAAACCACTTATTATGCTGAATATAACAGCACTGGTGCCGGTGGTGCCACCAAAAAACGCATTCCGTGGTCCAAACAACTCCCGGAAAAAGAACTGAAATCATATAACCTTCAGCAAATATTTAGTGGCAGCAATTCCTGGTTGCCTGCAAAAGAATAAGCTGATTTTAACACAAACACGATGAGACTAAAAAACCTATTATGGTTGGTTGCTGCAATGGCTTACGGCCAGCATGCTAACAGCCAGACAAACGCCAAAGCCAAATACTCCTGGGATAACCTTCCGCAGGTTGCAGCTCCTAAATTTAAAAAAGATACCCTGAATATTATTAAGTTCGGTGCAGTAGCCGATGGCATTACCTTAAATACCAAAAGTATCAACGAGGCCATTAGTCAATCCAGCAAAAAGGGTGGCGGTGTAGTATTGGTGCCTGCAGGATTGTGGTTAACCGGACCCATCGTGATGCAAAGTAATGTGAACCTTTCGGTGAGTAAAAACGCCACGCTTTTGTTTACCACTGATTTTGATCAGTACCCCTTAGTGAAGGGTAATTTCGAAGGTGTGCCGAGTATGCGTAACCAGTCGCCGATATCAGGAAACAACCTGGTTAATGTGGCCATTACAGGTGGTGGCATTATTGATGGCGATGGCGATGCCTGGCGCCGGGTTCACAAAGACCAGCTGAGTGAACCTGAATGGAACAAAAAAGTGAAGAGCGGCGGATTGGTTGCCGACGGCGGACGTACCTGGTACCCTTCTGTGAAAACACTTAAAGGACAGCAGACTCCTAATCCTGGAGCAATTGTGCCTGGGAAAACTGCAAAGGACTATGATGATGTGAAGGATTTTTTGCGCCCTAACCTGGTGGTTTTCACCCAATGTAAAAATGTATTGCTGGAAGGTGTTACTTTCCAAAACTCGGCCGCCTGGGCGCTGCATCCGCTCATGTGTGAAAACCTGACCATTAGGAATGTATACGTTAAGAACCCTGATTACGCACATAATGGTGACGGACTGGATATTGAATCTTGTAAAAATGTATTGGTAGAGGGTAGTGTTTTTGACGTAGGAGATGATGGTATCTGTATTAAATCGGGTAAAGATAAAGCTGGACGTGAACGAGATATGCCAACAGAAAACGTGATTATCCGCAACAATGTGGTTTATAAAGGTCACGGTGGTGTGGTTATCGGAAGTGAAATGAGTGGAGGTGCAAAGAATATTTTTGTGTCTGATTGTACTTTTCTAGGCACCGATAAAGGTATCCGTTTTAAAACCACACGAGGTAGAGGTGGGGTAGTGGAGAATGTTCACATCAGGAATATTGCCATGCGGAATATTGTTCACGAAGCCATTTTCTTCGATAAGTATTATTTCGTAAAGTCGCCTGCACCGGGCGTAAAGGTTGTTGTGCCCGCAGTAACGGAAGAAACACCAGAATTTAAAGATGTTTATTTTGACAATATCGTTTGCAATGGTGCCGAAAAAGGCATCTTTATACGTGGCTTACCGGAAATGAAGGTTAAAAATATATATATGAGCAATATGATCTTAAAGTCGCGATTGGGATCAGAAATTATCGATGCTCATAATATCAACCTTAAGAATGTGAAACTGATAGTTGATCAATCAAATAATAACCAGAACATCACCGTGAAAGACAGCCATGATGTTTATGTAGATGCCGTTAAACTTTAGTTATGTTGAGATTCCCGTATAAATTAACCACACTATCTATTTTACTTGCCACTGGTTTGACCGTTCAGGCTCAAAAGGTTGCTCATCATAAAACTGCTGTTTCAAAAGTATGGGTGGCCGACCTAGGAAACGGCCAGTATAAGAACCCGGTATTGGATGCCGATTATTCTGATCCGGATGCCATTAGGGTTGGAGATGATTTTTATATGGTAGCTTCTAGTTTTGACGCCGTACCGGGTATACCTGTTTTACACTCGAAAGATTTGGTAAACTGGACGCTCATCAACCATGCTTTACCTCTTCAGCCCCCTTTTGAGCACTTTTCGAAAACCCAGCACGGTAATGGTGTGTGGGCACCCGCCATTCGTTACCATAATAAGGAATATTATATCTATTACCCTGATCCCGATTTCGGTATCTATTTAACCAAAGCCACTGATCCGGCAGGCAAGTGGTCTGAACCGGTATTGGTGGAAGCCGGGCAGGGTTTAATTGATCCTTGTCCCCTGTGGGATGGAGATGGCAAGGTTTACCTTACTTATGCCTATGCCGGTAGTCGTGCAGGTATTAAAAGCGTTCTGGCCGTAAAAGAAATGAATGCTGCGGGCGATCGGACTATCGGAACAGGTACCATCGTTTATGATGGGCATGAAACCGATGCCACTATTGAAGGCCCTAAGTTTTACAAAAGAAACGGTTATTACTATATTTTCGCTCCTGCAGGTGGCGTCTCCACGGGCTGGCAACTGGTATTGAGGTCTAAAAATGTATATGGTCCTTATGAACGTAAAGTGGTCTTGGAGCAAGGGAGTACAACGGTGAACGGTCCACATCAGGGTGCCTGGGTAAACACGCAGACTGGTGAAGATTGGTTTTTGCACTTCCAGGATAAAGACGTTTATGGAAGGGTTGTTCACCTGCAGCCCATGAAATGGGTAAGAGACTGGCCGGTAATGGGTGTTGATAGAGACGGTGATGGTGCCGGTGAGCCGGTGATGACGTATAAAAAACCTAATGTGGGAAAAACCTGGCCCATAAGTACACCGCCAGAGAGTGATGAATTTAACAGCCGGATAATGGGCTTGCAATGGCAATGGCAGGCAAACCCCAAGGCAACCTGGTCTTTTTTAAATGCAGACAAAGGAACATTGAGGTTATATACCCAGGCTGTTCCTGAAGAGGCCAGAAGCTATTGGGACGTGCCGAATATCCTGTTACAAAAGTTTCCTACGGAAGTATTCATGGCCACCACAAAAGTTACCTTCAACCCGAATACCAAGCTTGAAAATGAAAAAACCGGACTCATCGTGATGGGCAAGAGTTACGCGAGCCTTGGTTTGAGAAGTGATCAAGACGGACTGGCAATCGTTCATGCCGAATGTTACGACGCTGAGAAGGGGAAGATGCCAACGGAAAAAACGATAGCACGGTTAAAAGGAAATGATGTGTACTTTAGGGTTTCAGTTAATAAAGGCGGCGTATGCCAGTTTAGCTATAGCCTGGATGGCACTCGTTTTATCAATGCTGGAGCAGCATTTAAGGCGGAATCTGGTAAATGGATAGGCGCAAAAGTGGGTTTATACGCTACCCGTACCGCCACCACCAACGATTCTGGTTATGCAGACTTCGATTGGTTTAGAATAGAGAACAACCTTTAATTTTATATAAAAGAATAACGAATAGTATAGACCTAAAACAATAACATGAAAAGATCCTTTTTATTTAGCTTCAGCTTGTTGTATATATTCATTGGAAACTCCTTTACCCTACAGGCGCAGGATAAACCTTTGTCTGAACAAATGGCTGCAACCGTCATGGACATCTGGGCAGATTCGCTGGAAATGGAACCAGGTAAAGCCGTAAAGTGGTCTTATGACCAGGGTGTCATCCTGGAAGGTATTGATGCCATCTGGAAACGGACGGGTAACGGTAAATATTTTGATTACATGAAAAAGTCAATGGATTTTTTCGTTACCGATCAGGGTGAGGTCCAAAGGTACAAACAAACAGAATACAACATCGACCATATTAAAAACGCAAGGACTATTTTAACCTTATACAAGGTTACCGGTCAACAGAAATACTTTAAAGCAGCTACCTTATTCTGGGACCAATTGCAAACGCATCCCCGTACCAAGGAGGGTGGCTTTTGGCATAAAAAGATATATCCCTATCAAATGTGGTTAGATGGGCTTTATATGGGACAACCGTTTTATGCGGAATATGCGGCTTTAACCAAAAATGACGCTGCTTTTGACGACATCGCCAACCAGTTTATCTTCATGGAAAACCATGCTCGCGATGCGAAGACAGGTTTGCTTTACCATGGATGGGATGAGTCTAAGGAGCAAAAATGGGCAAACCCGAAAACAGGAACCTCGCCCCATTTCTGGGGCAGAGCAATGGGCTGGTACGGAATGGGTTTAGTTGATGTACTGGATAACTTTCCGGAAGATCACCCTAAACGTAAAGACCTATTAGCCATCTTAAAAAGATTTACCGCTGCGGTAGGAAAATACCAGGATGCAAAAAGTGGCTTGTGGTACGATGTGATGGACCTTCCAAAAGGAAAAGGTAACTATTTCGAATCTTCTGCTGCTAATATGTTCGTTTATGCCATCGCAAAAGGGGTAAGAAAGGGCTACCTGCCGGCTGGTGACCTTAAGATAGCGCAAAAAGGTTATGCTGGCATCAAGAAAGAATTTGTCGAAAAGGGTGCTAAACCTGGTCAGGTAAATTTAAAAGGAACCGTAACGGTATCTGGTTTAGGCGGTAAGCCTTACCGTGATGGCAGTTACGAGTACTACATTAGTGAAAAGGTAATTACCAATGATCCAAAAGGGGTAGGTGCTTTTCTTTTAGCGGCAAGTGAAATGGAACTGGCTGAATTGCCAAAACCGGCTAAAGGAAAAACGGTACTATTGGATAGTTACTTCAATAATGAAATGCAGAAAAATCAAAGTGGTCACCAGGTATCCTGGCATTATAAATGGCCGGACCTGGATAATAACGGCTTCTCTAAATGGGGTGGTTTATTGGAGTCAAAAGGCTTTAAATTATCGACAACCTATGCTGCACCATCAGTGGATGATTTAAATGCTGCTGCTGTTTACATCATTGTTGATCCGGACACTAAGAAAGAAACACCAGATCCAAAATTCATCAATGCTGAACATATCAAGACCATCACGAATTGGGTAAAGGCTGGTGGGGTGTTGGTATTAATGGGCAATGACGCTGCAAATGCCGAACTGGACCATTTTAATGAGCTGACCAAGAAATTTGGGATTAATTTTAATAAAGATTTAAAGGGACGCGTAACGGGTAACCAATTTGAAATGGGTGCTGTTGCAGTCCCTGCAGGGAATTCCATCTTTAAAAAATCAAAGAAGTTATACATTAAAGAATACAGCAGTTTAACAGCAACTTCGCCAGCGGCATCGGTCTTAAAAGATAAGGATGGAAGCGTGGTCATAGCGGTTGCACCTTACATGAAAGGGAAAGTATTTGTGATAGGCGATCCGTGGTTGTACAATGAGTACATCGATGGCCGTAAGTTGCCAGTATCTTTCGATAATTTTCAGGCAGCAGATGAGCTGAGTGAATGGTTAGCTACACAAGTACAATAAGCTAACGAGTAATATAAATTACCTCAAGAACATATTAAACCAGCGTGTTAAACTTTGATTTAATATGTTCTTTTGCTTCTTTCTGGAAGCCTTCCGGCGTTTGCCCGGTTTGTTTTTTGAAAAAACGGCTAAAATAAGGCCGATCTGAAAAGCCTAAATCATAGGCTATCTCCTTAATTGTTAAATCACTGTGGATAATATTACGCTTCGCCTCCAGAATGATGCGGTCGTGGATCAATTGCATACCGGTTTTATCCAGTTTCTCTTTTAAAATCTGGTTGAGTCTTTTAGAACTGATGCCTAACTTTCCCGCATAAAAGTCGGTATTTCTGATTTGCCGGTAATTACTTTCCAGCAGCATGAGGAACTCGTATACCCTTTTCTGGTGGATATCATGCACCGTAAACTGCTGCTCCTTTACCTGTATCAGTTTCAGTAAGAACACTTTTAATAAGGCTTTTACGATGATGATGCCATTTTGCTGTTGCTGGTACTCTTCTTCCAGTAGTTTGTAAATGCCTGATAAACCTGTCGCTTCTTCTTCGTTTAATCGTAAACAGGAAAACTCGCCTTGCACATTAAAGATCTTGAACAAGTCTAACAAAAATTCCTTATCCCCGTCTTCGAGGATTGCCCTTTTAAAGGAAATCAATTCACCATTCTTCCCCGCTTTATTTAACTGGTGTACCCGATACGGAGGGATCAGGTAAATCCAGTCGCCTTTGCTTTCAAAGTCCGTGTTCTTAAGTGCATGTAACGGATTCTCGTTTTTTAACCACACCACTTCAAAAAAGTCCTTTCTACCCGGATCGTTAAGGTAACTCGGCGGGCAATTTCCAAGGTTACGAATATAGATCAGTGACTTTTCCAGTAGGGGTTCAGCGGTGGTATTTAACATAGTTACAAAGTTAAATAGAATAAGCTGGCTATGGTGGACGATTAGCTGTTTATGGTGGACTATTCGGAAATGACCTCCTGTATATTGCTTTATTATGATTTTCGAATGATTCAATTGGCAGATTATTCCATAGAATAGGCTGATTGTCTAACAGGATAAACACCGTCAGGTGATAGGTTTGTAATGTTTCAAATCAATACCATGCACAAGACTAAAGACAAGATAAAAACTGTAACTATTAAAGCGAACCTGGAGATGATTTTGGTGGAAAACACCTGGTTGTTAAAGCAGCTTAAACAGGAGCAGGTTGACACCTTCATTCAGGAAATTAAACAGGCGAATGCCATTTTTATAGTCGCCGCAGGCCGCTCAGGTTTTTCTATGCGGTCGGCTGCGATGCGTTTAATGCATATCGGTTTTACTGTTTATTTCGTTGGAGAAACCACCACGCCAGCCATTCGGCCGGGTGATTTATTGATCGCCGCTTCCGGCTCGGGAACAACCACCACTATCGTCAAGGCCGCTGAAAAAGCAATTGCTGCAGGCGCAAAAGTGGTGGCTATATCTACCACAGAGAATTCTCCATTGGCGGCTGTCGCTACTCACCTGGTTCATGTGGCTGCGGCAGAAAAACAAGACCATAATAGTACACGTTCAGCGCAATTTGCAGGGAGCTTATTTGAACAGTTTCTCCTGTTGTTTAACGATGCGGTTTTCCAAACTTTATGGCAGAACAAGCAGGAATCTGCAGAAGATATGTGGGAACGCCACGCTAACCTTGAATAAAATTATACTTATCCCCAATTAATTATCACAATAATATATATAAACAACATGGCAAAATTACAAGTAGCAATAGATTTACTAACCACAGAAGAAGCATTAGCCTTAGCCGCAAAAGTTGCGCCTTACGTAGATATCATTGAACTAGGTACGCCGCTAATTAAAAATATGGGTTCAACCGTAATCACGGCCATGAAAGCAGCACATCCTGACAAATTGGTTTTTGCAGATTTAAAAACGGCTGACGCCGGAGAACTGGAAGCTGATATTGCATTTAAGTCAGGAGCTGACTTAGTTACCGTAATGGGTGCTGCAGGTAACGCTACCATCATTGGAGCGGTAAAAGCAGCAAAAGCACACGGTAAAGGTATTGTAGTAGATACTATTGGATATCCTGATCGTGTGAAACGTGCACAGGAAGTAACAGAACTTGGTGTAGCGTTTGTAGAATTACACGCTGGCTTAGATGAACAATGGACGCCAGGATACTCTATCCAGGTGTTAATTGATGAAGCAGCAAGAGTAGGGGTTCCGGTTTCCGTAGCAGGTGGTGTAAACATCGACAATGTTGCCGCAGTAGTGAAAGCTGGTGCACAGGTTGTTGTTGCTGGTGCAGCCATTTATGGTGCAGCAGATCCTGCATTAGCAGCTAAAGCATTACGCGAAGCGATTGACGCAGTAGCATAACTTTTAGAACATCATAAAAAATGCGTCTCATCAACAGGGACGCATTTTTTATTTAAGGCTGTTTTTATTTATAGTTGTCCGATGGTTTTATATAAGGTGCGCACACTGGAAATGATAACCAATACGCCTACACCGATCAGCATGGTCTTTGTTTTTAATTTACCCGCTAACCTGGCCGCTATGGGTGCTGCCAGTACACCTCCTATAATTAACCCTGCAATGGTCTGGATATGACTGGTGCCAAGGATAATAAAAAAGGTCAGTGCACTGCCAAAAGTGACAAAAAATTCAGTTAAACTTACGGTACCGATAATGTACCTTGGTGTTTTCCCTTTGGCTATTAAGGTGCTTGTTACCAAAGGTCCCCAGCCACCGCCACCAAAAGAATCGAGAAAACCACCTGCACCTGCCAGCCAGCCTGCGTTTTTAACCTTCCTGCTTTCGTTCCTTTTTTTAAAGGCATTAAATAGAATCCGGGCCCCTAACATTAGGGTATAGACAGATAAGACTGGACGTACGTATTCACCATAAGTCTCCCCAAGGTAGGCTAATAAAACGGCACCTATCACGGCTCCGGCCACACCAGGTAACAATAAAGTTTTAAACAATTTTTTATTGATGTTTCCAAATCGGTAGTGGCTAAAGCCAGAGGCGCCACTGGAAAACATTTCCGCGGTGTGGATACTTCCACTGATGGCCGCAGGGTTAAGACCGGTAGAAAGCAACACGGTAGTGGATATCACACCGTAACCCATTCCTAAAGCGCCATCAACCATTTGCGCCACAAAGCCGGCTAATACCATCCAGCCAAAGGCTGCATCCAGATCAAGGTCGTTAGTGAAAGTTCGGATCGCCAGTGAAAAATCATTTAAAGGGTATAAGGAGGTAATGGCATGACCGATAATGATAAAGGCTAAGGCAAATAAACAGCGGGCAGCAAATGTCTTCCAATACTTTTCATCGCGTTTGTTCTTGATTGCTGCATGTTGCACCGGAGGCTGGCCTACCAGAGACACCAGTACGCCAGCTTGCTCCGCAAGCTCTTTAAGCTGCTGCTGAGCTGATGTATTAGTATGTTTTAACAAAATCAGGTCGTATTCAGCGATATCATCTTTTGAAAGATCAACAATGCCCGCTTCTACTGATAAGGTATCTGTTTCAACTTCCTTGTTTTTTTGTTTAAACACATGCAGGGCCTGTTTGATTTCCTGGCTTTCGCCAATAACCAGAATTTTGAAGGACACTTTTTCTAATACATGATTTGTCGGGGTGTACTGATGATCCTCCATTTAGCGCTTGCAACTTGTGTGATTCTAATTGATTTTATACAAATATATTAAAATCTACTATATCGATAGAATTTATTACAAATGTTTTGTTAATTCGTATAATCTGTGTTATTCCCACTAGGATAACATTTAAGCATGCCCATGCTATGAGATTCAGTGAAATATTTATTATTACGTTTATCTTTTCAATGATTTCTCTTATCTTAATCCGCCGTTAGCTTGACATAGAAGTACACCGCTTTTGAGCTGCACCATAACCAATATAAACCTAATAACGATGAATAATAACCCGACCACCACACGTGCATTTCTTATTTTAGCTATTCTATGCTGTTACCTTTCCGGTATGACCCAGGAAAAAAAGAAGCTTCTGGTATTCAGTAAAACGGCAGGATTCTATCATGAATCGATCCCAGTAGGTAAGGCCGCAATACTAAAGCTCGGTCAGGAAAATGGGTTTGATGTTGATACCACCACCAATGCAGGCAAGTTTACTAAAGAAAATTTAAATCAATATGCTGCGGTGGTATTTTTAAATACTACCGGCGATGTATTAAACAATGAACAGCAACAGGCATTCGAACAGTTCATTAATAATGGCAGAGGTTTCGTCGGAGTACATGCCGCCACTGACACAGAATATGATTGGCCTTGGTACGGTAACCTTGTAGGTGCTTATTTCAGTGATCATCCTAAACAACAGGAGGCAACTTTGCGCATATTAAACCCTAATACTATAGCTACTAAACATCTACCTGCAGAATGGAAAAGGAAAGATGAGTGGTATAATTTTAAATGGATGACCAAAGATCCTGTGAATGTACTCATTAGCATCGACGAAAGCTCTTATGATGCAGGTAAGGGAAAAATGGGTAATAATCACCCAATGGCATGGTACCGTGATTTCGATGGGGGAAGGTCGTTTTATACAGAATTAGGTCATACAGACGAATCATATGCAGATCCTCTGTATCTACAACACCTTTTAGGAGGGATACAATATGCGATGGGGCTTAATAAGATGCAAGCCCCATAGTTTATTTTAAGTGGTGGCCATCGTTAGCAAAAACACCGACTCTTCATGTGCATACACACTATGAAGAATATCAGGGTGTAAAACAATCATTTGCCCAACACCAAGTTCCGCGGTGTCCATAGCCGTGCGGAAACTAATCTTACCCTCCAATACCTGTACGCTAATCATTCCTTTGGCAGTATGCGGTTTCATTTCTGTTCCGTTATGTAAACCAATCAGTACAATTCGTAAGTGATCGTTTTTGAAAATGGTAATTGCATTTCTATCACCTGTTTTCCACGCCTCCTCCTCTTTAATCTGTTTTTTAAAGGCATTTAAATCCATTTGCACCAAAGGAGCATCTAACATGCGGTCACCTTCCGGACGTAATGGTGTAGCCTCATTAAATTTCACTTGTGAGGTCGTGTTTTCCGCAGGGAAATGTCTGGCCCTTTCTTCCAGAGTCTTCACAATTTGATCAGTTTCTGGGTCACTGTAAATTCCATATCCATTAACCAACACACCTTTAAGGTGGTGTTTAGGGGACGATATGGCATACACTACTGCTTCGTCACCTGGGTCAGACATGCCTTCGAAACGGAAGTGTTTATCCAAAACAAATTCTTCCGGATGAATTTTCAATCTATTCTCACTACAAACCAGGCAGTTGTTTTCCAGGTTAAAGTCTACGGTGTAACCTTGTGTTTTCAGGTCCCTTAAAACCTCGGAAACGGTCGTCATACTATCCATAATCATTTATTTTACTTGTTCAAAACTGTAATTCCTTTTGATGCGCTCATTTAGATATTTCCCTTTAGATCTGGCCGACTTCATATTAAGGTATTCTGTTTCAGGTACCTTTTTGTAATCATATACATTGCCTGAAACAAATACTACCCTTAGTACCGAAGTTTCAGGGAAGTAGGTAATGGCTGCTACGACAGATGAGGGCATAACCTTTTAATTCATATAGCTGAAAAACTGTGCCAAATGATTATTTTAAAAATATTCATTTATATTTATTTATTATCATTCTAAATAGTACTTTTGAAAATAATTATTTTACCCAAACCTAACAAGTCTACCATGCACAAGAAGCTTTCCACCTGGGAAAAAACCAGAAAATTTTTTAATGACGTCCATTTGTGGTTAGGCCTTGGAAGTGGAATTATCGTTTTCCTGGTGTGTTTAAGTGGTACGATTTATACTTTTAATACCGAAATCCGGGAAGCGGCCACACCCGAATTGTTTAAAGTTCACTACAAGGCGGGAATGAGCGCAAAACCAGCCGAGGAATTAATTTCGGCAGTAGCACAAGCCAGTGGCTTTCCAGTGATCAGTGTAAAGGTGCCTGCAGAAAACAACCGCACCTGGCAGTTAGGTGTACGAATGAAAGAAGGCGCAAGGCCAACAACTTTCTTTGTGAACCCTTATACCGCCGCAGTTGTAGGTAATTCGGCTGAGGTAAACTCTGGTACTGTTACATTTATGACATACATGTTCAGTTTGCACCGTTGGTTATTACTTGATAAGGTAGAAGAGCCAATTTTTGGTAAATTAGAGAACAGAAAATTAGGAAGTTATATTAGTGGTGGAGCTACTATTCTATTTACTCTGGGGGTCATTACTGGTATGGTGATCTGGTTTCCCAGAAAAGTTCGTGCCTGGAAACAAGGATTTAAAATCAGATGGAACGGCAACTGGAAAAGAACAAACCATGATTTGCATAATTCCCTTGGATTATATGCATGCCTGTTTTTACTGATCATGGGACTTACAGGCCCGCAATGGTCTTTTGAATGGTACCGCACTGGATTAAGAAAAACGTTAGGTACCTATAAACCTGAAGACGAAAAAGGTGGTAAAGGTGGTCCGGGTAAAGGCAAAAGCGGAAAAGGAAAAGGGGAAAGCGGCGGCGAAGGAAAATCAGATGGCCGGAACAAAACAGCAGGTGAAGGTCTTGCAGAATCCAGTGCTTCTGTAATCCCATTTGCAGAATATGAACGCGTAGCAAACGAAGTGTTTAAATATAAAGGTGATTATGTGGTGTCGCTACCTTCAAAACCAGATGCACCTGTTAATATCAGTAAGTATAAAGCAGGTTTCTTTGCACCTGCTGCAGCCGACCGTCTGACATTTGATCCAAATGGGAAGGAAAAAATTAAGTTGGAGCGTTTCGCTGACATGCCTTTAAACGAAAGAATTTCAGCATCCATTAAAGCATTACACGTGGGCGATGTTTATGGTATGTTCACTAAGATCATATATTTCCTTGCCTGTTTAATAGCCACTAGCTTACCGGTTACGGGCACATTGATCTGGTTAAATAAAATGAAAAAAAAGCCTTCAAACAAAGTTCAAACAGGCAGCGGAAGCAAATTGGAACCGCAATCAGTCTAATATGATTGTAGAGGTTCTTTATTCCACTAAATTGTAACAGTAACGGCAGCGAGGTTCATAACTTTCCTTCTCACCCAGTAATATGGTAGCCTCATCAGCTACTTTACGGAAGGAATACATTGCCGGACTGCCGCAACACACGCATACTGCATTTACTTTTGTTACCAGTTCTGCAATAGCCATTAATGCGGGCATAGGTCCGAAAGGTTTCCCCGTAAAATCCATGTCTAAACCAGCAACAATCACTCTAATGCCTTTAGCGGCAAGGATGTTGCAGATGTCTGGTAAGTTTTCGTCAAAAAATTGTGCTTCATCGATGCCTACCACCTGCGTTTCTGCATTCAAAAAAAGGATCTCTGCCGAGTTGTTAACCGGGCTGGACTGAATAAAATTGTGGTCGTGTGAAACTACAGCCGTTTCATTGTACCTGATGTCGGTAGTTGGCTTAAAGATCTCCACCTTTAGTTTAGCGATCTCAGCTCTTTTTAATCTTCTGATTAGTTCTTCGGTTTTTCCTGAGAACATGGAGCCACAAATGACTTCAATACTCCCATGATATAAACCCCTTTTGTAATTTTGTTCGCTGTATAACATCCTGATTGTTGAAACTATAGAGCGGGCAAATATCGAAATTTAGTCGTACTTTTGGATGCCAAGTTACCAACATAAACTGCAAATTTACCGTTATTACCTATGATGAACCAGGAAGACCTATTTAAGAAAATCGGGCATATAATCTCAGAACTTCAGGAACAATACCAGTATATTGCTGAGCATCCGCAAAACCTGAATGAACTTGAAATAGAGCTATTGTTATCTAATGCCAATTTTTTAACCGATCATATTCAGATTGTTCGGAAAACACTGAATCATCAGGAAATAAAAGCAATTCCCCTGCATCAAGAAACCACTCATGTACAAGCGCCGGAGGAAAATGATGTTCAGGTTATTGCAAGCGTAACACCTGTGGAAAATAAATTTGAATTTGAGGAGAAGCAGGTTGATCAGCTCTTTAATCGGCCGTTGACCACTGAAGAACAGGAGATCATTGCGAAAAAGCAACAGTTGAATGCTGTGAAACCGCTTCCAGAATTATCTGAGGCGGAAGTTAAACCACAAGAGCCTCTTGTTATATCCGTAATAGCACCTGAGCCACAACCGGAACCAATACCAGCGCCCGAACCAGAATCTGAAATAGCTGCACCTGTTGTTGAATTAATTCCTGAAGAACCTGTAGTAGAAACTCTCATTCCGGAGCCTGTGGTAAAACCTACACTAAATGAAATGCTGGCTAATAAGTCTGGTGATAGGGCAGAACACCCGGGATCAGAAATCAAAGATTTAAAGCAGGCCATCAGCCTGAACGATAAACTGCTGTTTGTGAAAGATTTATTTCATGGCTATAACCTGGCCTATGCTGAGGTTATCGACCTGCTGAACAAGATGCCTGATTTCAAATCGGCAGATGCATTTCTACAACACAATTATGCGGTTAAAAACGACTGGAGTAGCAAACAAGCTACGGTTGACCGTTTTTATCAATTATTAAGAAGACGTTTTCCGGCTAAATAAAGCCCATCCTGTTCGAATCCAGCTTAAGAAAGATAAACAACAGCACGGTAAAGCTCCATAGCGAAGATCCCCCGTAACTGATAAAGGGAAGGGGGATACCAATTACCGGAACGATACCGATAGTCATCCCAATATTGATGAACACGTGGAAGAAGATAATACTCGCCACACAATAGCCATAGACCCTGGAAAACTGGGAACGTTGCCGCTCGGCAAGATTAATAATGCGGAGCAACAGAAATAAGTAAAGTCCAATTAAAATAGTACAGCCTACAAAACCCCATTCCTCACCTATGGTGGAGAAAATAAAGTCAGTACTTTGCTCCGGTACATAACCATATTTAGTTTGTGTACCCAATAAAAAACCACGCCCTAAAACTTGTCCGGATCCAATAGCAATCTGCGATTGAATCACGTTGTATCCTGCACCTTTTGGATCCGTTTTCAGCCCAAGCATAATTTCAATCCTGCTGCGTTGGTGCGGCTCCAGGACCTTGGTATAGGTTAGCTTAACCATAAACAAGTACCCGATAGCTATAATGGTAGCCAATCCGATAGAAAACATCATTTTTTGCTTCCGTTTGTTCAAGTACATGGCATAAGTGCCTACAGCAATGATAACTAAAATATTCACATACATCGGCAGTAGAAAACAGGCAATGAATAGCACGATCATGCCCAAAAAAATCAACAGGAAATAACCTGATAACCCTTCTCTATACAAGGGAAACATAAACGATAGAAAGACCAGGGCAGAACCTGCATCGGGCTGCAGCATAATCAATAACAATGGAACCGCTACAATGAGTGCCGCAAATAAAATAGATTTGAAGTCCTTAAACTTGGGAGAAAACGTACTGACATAACGCGCCAGCAACAATGCTGTACCAAATTTTGCAAACTCCGAGGGTTGTAACCTGAAACTACCAATGGGGATCCAGGCCTGGTTACCCGCCACTTTTCGGCCAACCACCAATACCACGATGAGCAGCAGGATCGTGACTCCGTAAATGATAGGGGAGAAAACACTGAAGAATTTTGCATCTAATAATAAAATAGAGAAACCTAAAATCAATCCGGTAACTATAAAGATCAGTTGTTTACCATAGTTACTGCTGAAATCGAAGAAATCTGCATGGTCAGGGTTAAAAATAGATGCGTATATGTTTACAAAACCAATGCTACATAAGGCCAGGTAGAGCAGGATTGTAATCCAGTCTACGTTAAAAAAAAACCTGTTGCCTTGTTGATTGTTCATCTATTTTCCTGTTATTTCGGTAGTAATGGTTACATCGTTTGGCGCAGCTGGTAAAACGTTGTTCAGTTTGGGCGCCTCACTTTCTTTTTTAAGGGTATCTGCTTTTTTAGGAAGCCACTTTCCTTTCGGTTTCGGAATTTCAGGTAAAACATTTTGTGCTTTAATCCATTCCAGTTGTTTTTGTTTTGCAGGGTCTATAGCCCGTTTAAGGTACATCTCGGTCATGAAGCTTGCAATCGGTGCAGCATAAGCACTTCCATAACCGGCATTTTCTACAATAACCGCAATGGCTATTTTCGGATTATCCCGTGGCGCAAAGCCGATGAATACACTATGGTTCTTTCCATGAGGGTTTTGCACAGTACCTGTTTTTCCAGCCATTACAATATTAGAAATTCGAGAGGCGGACGCTGTACCCCAAGGACTATTCACAGCGTCTTCCATTCCGTCAATTACGGGGTCGAAGTGCCGCTCATCAATACCCACATAGTTTTTCACTACGTATTCCTTATCGATTGTTTTTTTCTCACCAATGGCTTTAATCAGGTGTGGCTTTACGTAGTATCCCTTATTGGCTATAATTGCCATAATATTAGCCATTTGTAAGGGGGTGGTACTTAATTCACCCTGGCCCAGACTTAGTGATATAACGGTAGTATATCTCCAGTATTTTCCAAAACGTTTATCGTAGTCTTCAGCTGTAAAAATAGTACCCTTACGTTCAAATGGCATGTCGATATCTAACTTCTCACCTATTCCCCATTTTCGCACTTTTTTTTGCCACTCGTCGTAGGCTATTTTCTGGTTTTTATATTTTTTCTGGGTAAGCAGTTTCTCAAAAACATAACAAGCATAGGTATTGCAGGAACGGGCAAGGCCTTTCCGTAAAGCGATGTTACCATCAACGTGTTCACATTTTACCCAGTGGTTTCCCGCACGGTAACCACCCGGGCAATTGAAAGTCGTATTAGGGTCTATTACACCTTCCTGAAGACCAATTAAGGCGTCTAACGGCTTAAAGGCTGAACCAGGTGAATAATAACCTGAAATAGGACGCACCAGGAAGGGGCGGTTAGGCTGCCCAAAAATGTCCATATAGTTATTTCCCTGCTGACGACCTACCATTCGATTGGGGTCGTAACCGGGGCTGCTTACAAATGCCAGCACTTCACCGGTTTTTGGTTCAATAGCAACAATACTACCCACCTTATTTTTCATGAGCTCTTCGCCAAGGCGCTGAATCTCCATATCAATCGATGAAATAACTTTTTCCCCTGATCGGGCCAATGTATCAAACTTTCCTTCCAGGTAACTGCCCTGTGGCACATTACGCGCATCGTACATCATATTAATTACACCACGCTCACCTCGTAATGCCTCATTATAGGCGCGTTCTATACCCGATTTGCCTATATAATCGCCCGGACGGTAATAGCCTTCACTTTCCTCAATGTCTTTTTTTGATACCTCTTTCACATACCCAAAAAATTGCCCTGCTACACTGTCTGGATAATGTCTAACCGTTCTGCCCTGTACCAGAAAGCCAGGGAAGCGAGATAGCTTTTCTTGTAAAGCGGCATAGGTTTGAACAGATAACTGCTTTTCAAAAGCAGAAGGCTGGTATCTTGATTGGGCAACAGCCTTGTCATAACGTTTTTTAAAACCCTGCATATCAATGCCAATGGTATTGCAAAAGTCAAGGGTATCGAAAGCTTTAACCTGATTTGGAATAATCATAAGGTCATACACCGGTTCATTTTGAACCAATACTTTGCCATTTCTGTCATAGATGACACCCCTGGCCGGGAAGGTATAAATTTTACGCAGTACGTTGCTATTAGACAACAGGAAGTACTTATCATTTAGCACCTGCATGTAAAAGAGCTTCCCAATAAGAATCAGGCAAATAGCCAGGATTAGTCCCTGGATAGTATATTTCCTGTTAAACAAATTGTCCATTAACGTAGTTTCCGTTTATAGAAGATAAATTCAATTAATAAAATTACCAACCAGGTTAATATCGCACTCAAGAGACAGCGCATCAATGTATATCCGATCTCCTTTAGTTTAAATGCCTCTAAAAGAAAGAGCACCAAGTGATGTGAAAATATACACAAAAGCGAGTAAAAAGAAAACCATCTAAAGCCCATATTTCCCAAAGTAGGCTCAGTTTCATCAAAATTGTCTCTATTCACACTAATGGAAATAAATTGTATTCTCACAAATGCCAGCGCTACACAGGCAGAGGCATGCACACCAAGGGTGTCGTAAAAAGCATCTAAGGTTAAACCAGTACCGAATGCGATCAGGTATAACAACAGGTTAGGTATACCGAATGGTAGCAGTAACAAAAATAAAACATAAGGGAAAGGTGTAGCCAATCCATAAAAACTCAAATTTCTTAATAGAATGATTTGAATAAATAACAGGATAAACCACCTTACTATATTGATTAGTATTAATTTGCTAGTCATTTGGTAATTTGGATTCTAGAGATTTTTGTTCCTCAGCAAATTTATCTTTAATAACATAAACATAACTTAACGTACTGAAGTCGTTGAACAAGTCGATGCCTATGGTAAGGAAATTATCGCCGGTAGCAACACCGGTATTACTTATTCTTCCTACTGGAATACCGGGAGGGAAAGAACCGAAGCCAGAGGTAACCACGGTATCCTTTAAGTTGATTTTAAAGTGATTAGGGATATCTTTGATATAGGCTTTTTGATGATCAAAATTCTTTTCGCCCCAAACCAAGGAACCCAGGACATTATTCTTTTTAATGTTTACACTAATTTTAGTGTCTTTATGTAAAAGCGATTGTATGGTAGCCAGGTGTTCAGAAACATCGCGTACAAAACCAACTACGCCTTTTTGAGGAGAAATAACGGCCATACCAGGCCTAATGCCATCTACTATGCCTTTGTTAATGGTAATGATGTTGTTTCTTAAGGTAATAGAGTTTTTTATAACCCTGGCAGCCAGATAGGTATACTGCTGTTCTGTTAGTGTATCCGTTACGGTAACATTTTTCGCACTGTCTATGTTTCTCATCTTGAGTAACTGAGAATACAGCTGTGCATTTTCGTAAGCCAGACTGTCATTTACATGTCCCAGATTCATGTAATTTTTGAAAACATTCAGTTTCTCATACGCATTTCCAACCAGGTGGTTGGTGGAGTTAATGGTTACACTCCGCTGGTAAGCATTGTTTCTAACTGTAAGAACGATTCCTGTGATCAGGAAAATAATGAGAAAGAAAAATGCGTTGTATCTGTTAATAAATATCCAAAGGTTACGCATAGTTTCAGTATTGGAGTAAGGTTACAAGTTGTTCGCATGGGAAACAAACAACTTGTAAACTGACTTCTTTATTGCATTAAGAATTTATATCCGCCAATATTTTTAAGCGCGATTCCTGTACCGCGAACAACCGCCCTTAGCGGATCTTCGGCTACGTGAACAGGCAACTTAGTTTTCGCAGCCACACGTTTATCCAGACCACGTAATAATGCCCCACCACCAGTTAAATAGATACCTGTCTGGTAAATATCTGCAGATAACTCCGGAGGTGTAATTTCAAGCGCTTTAAGGATAGCTTCTTCAATTTTTGAAATAGACTTATCCAGGCAATGTGCAATTTCTGTGTACGACACTGTGATCTGTTTTGGTACCCCAGTCATCAGGTCTCTTCCCTGTACGGCAAAGTCGCCCGGAGGATCCTGTAATTCTGGTAAGGCAGCACCAACTTCAATTTTTATTTTTTCTGCAGTACGGTCACCAATCATAATGTTATGCTGGCGACGAATGTAGTTTACAATATCAGAGTCGAAGTTATCTCCCGCAACGCGGATCGACTGGTCGCATACAATACCAGATAATGCGATAACCGCAATCTCTGTTGTACCACCACCAATATCGATAATCATGTTACCCATAGGTTCTTCCACGTCAATTCCGATACCTACTGCAGCAGCCATCGGTTCATGGATCAGGTACACCTCTTTGGCACCGGCAATCTCTGCCGAGTCACGTACCGCACGTTTCTCCACTTCAGTAATTCCCGATGGGATACAGATCACCATACGCAGGGAAGGAAACATCCAACCCTTACCTCCGTTAAGCATGCGAATCATGCCTTTGATCATGGCTTCAGCAGCATTGAAATCAGCAATCACGCCGTCTTTCAAAGGTCTTACCGTACGAATATTATCGTGGGTTTTACCTTCCATTTGCATGGCTTGCCTGCCTATCGCTATAATTTTATTGGTTTGTCTGTCAAAAGCCACGATAGAAGGCTCATCTACTACTACTTTATCGTTATGTATAATTAGGGTATTAGCGGTGCCTAAATCGATGGCGACCTCTTGCGTGAACCAGTTAAATAAACCCATTTATAGGTGAAAATTATGTTTTTAAAAATAATATGTACTTATACTAATGTAAAACTACACCTTTTTATTGTATTTGACGACAATTATAATTAGTGTTTGAAATGTCTGATTCCTGTTGTTACCATAGCAATCCCTTTATCGTTTGCCATGTTTACAGAATCGGCATCTTTAATAGAGCCACCTGGTTGTAATACCGCAGTAATTCCTGCATCAGCCGCTATTTCAACACAATCAGGGAAAGGGAAAAAAGCATCTGAAGCCATCACTGCGCCCTTTAAACTAAAGTTAAAAGCTTCCGCTTTTACAATCGCTTGTTTTAAGGCATCAACACGTGAAGTCTGGCCTACACCACTGGCTAACAGGGTGTTATTCTTTACAAAAACGATGGTGTTGGATTTGGTATGTTTTACGATTTTGTTGGCGAAATACAGGTCATTTAACTCCTCAGCCGTAGGTTGTTTTTCTGTCACAGTTGTCATCTGCTCCGGACCTTCGATAATTAAATCTTTATCCTGCTCAATTACACCGTTAAGTAAGGTCTTAAATTGTTTTTTGCTAAGTTCAACGTCCTTACGTTCTAATATTACCCTGTTCTTTTTCGCTTTAAACAGTTCCACTGCAGCAGGTTCGTAGGAAGGGGCAATCAGAACTTCGAAAAACAGTTTGTTGATTTCTGTAGCGGTTGCCAAATCAATTTCACGGTTGGCAATTAATACACCACCGAAAGCTGAAACCGGGTCACAAGCCAAAGCATCAATCCAGGCTTCTAAAATGGTTTCTCTCGAAGCGATTCCACAGGCATTGGTATGTTTTAATATCGCTACCGTTGGCTCGTCGAACTCATCGATCAACGCAACTGCAGCATCTACATCAACCAAATTGTTATAAGAAAGTGCTTTACCGTTTAATTTGGTAAACATGTCATCCAGGTTACCGTAAAACGTTCCTTGCTGGTGCGGGTTTTCGCCATAACGCAAAGATTCTGCATCAGTAATGCTTTGCTTGAAAACCGCTAAAGGTTCTTCCTGATTAAAGTAGTTAAAGATGGCGGTGTCGTAATGTGAAGAAGTGTGGAAAGCTTTTTTGGCATAAGCTTTACGTTGTGCCAGGGTCGTTTCGCCATTTTGTGAAGCTAATTGCTCAACTAATGTACTATAGTCCGTTTTAGAAGCAATAATGACCACATCATTGAAGTTTTTTGCTGCTGCCCTGATCAGGGAGATGCCACCGATGTCAATTTTTTCGATGATTTCTTCTTCTGTACCACCCGCTTTTACGGTTTCTTCAAAAGGGTAGAGGTCAACAATCACCAGGTCAATTTCAGGAATTTCGTATTCCGCGATCTGTGCTTTATCTTCCTGTAAATTTCTGCGGTTTAAGATACCACCGAAAACTTTCGGATGTAAAGTTTTTACACGACCGCCTAAAATAGAGGGATAACCTGTTAAGTCTTCTACTGCAGTAACCGGTAAATTCAAGTCTTTTATAAACTGTTCGGTACCGCCTGTAGAGAATAATTGTACACCCTGTTCTGCTAAAAGGCGAACAAGAGGTTCTAGGCCATCTTTGTAATAAACTGAGATTAAAGCGTTTTTGATCTTTATTGATTGACTCATTAGAGGTGATTTTTGAGCCGCAAAAATAAGAATTTTAAGCGATAAATTTTTGCAGGAATGGAATAAAATTCACTACTTTTTCATCTTCTTTAAAATACTGTCTACCACACGTGGAAAATGCTGATGCTCCAGTTGCTGGCCTTTAAATTTAATCAGCTCCAGATTGTCGGTTGGATCGATTTTATAACGCGCCTGATAGATGTATTCGCCCTCATCGTAGTTTTCATCAACATAATGGATGGTAATACCACCCTCCGGCTCGCCAGCTTGTAGTATGGCATTATGTACATGATCGCCATACATGCCTTTGCCTCCATATTTAGGTAATAAGGCAGGGTGTATGTTTATAATGCGTCCGGGGTAGGCGGCCAATAGATTTTTAGGGATTAGCCATAAAAAGCCGGCCAGTACAATCAGGTCGATATCCAGGTTTTTTAGCATATTGATGATCGAATCACTATGGTAAAACTCATCACGGGTAAAAACATGGGAGGGAATTTCGAAGTTGTCAGCACGTTGTAGTACAAAGGCATCAGGATTGTTGGTCAGTACCAGGGCTATTTCCACATCGGTACGGTCCATAAAATGTTCCATTAATTTCTGGGCATTAGATCCCGACCCGGAGGCGAATATGGCAATACGTTTTTTCATAGCGATGGTCTATCCTCCAAAAATAGCATTTAAATATAGAATGACGAGTTTGGATGCTTAAAAAACCAAGCAATCTGCTACCAGTTAGTCGACATTGCCTATCCCTCCATCCGTGTTAAGTCCGTATTAAGTCCAAGTTGGAAGCGAGTTTTCCATGAAATACTTGGACTCATTGTGCAATCATATCGATTTGAACCTTCACTTAGGATTAGTCGCTGCCAACCCCCATTATATTTTTTCTTAACTATCGTGCTTACTGGCAAAAGTATTCACAGATTATCACAAGGTGACTTACCAGAATTGCACAAAAGTTTCAGGGGTGTGAGGAGCATCGCCAATAAAAATCAGTGCAGCTGGATGATCCTTGTTAGCTTGGTACTGCTGTGTTCCTGTTTTATTTTCAAACACAGTCGTAATATATCTGAAGATTCTGCGTATCTTTGTGGAGATAAGGATGCCAATCGTTAGTTCGATATGTCGTGTTAAGTTGCTAGATGGAAATTATTTATAATATCATTTTGCATTTTAAAAACATAAGCTATATATTTGCAGTCCGAAAAAATATAGAAAAATCAAAGGCTAAAGAACAATGGCAAATCATAAATCTTCTTTAAAAAGAATTAGAGCAAACGCAACTAAGCGTCTACGTAATAGATACCAAGCAAAAACAACTCGTACTTTTATCAAAAGATTACGTGGTGCTGAAGATCAAAAAACAGGACAAGAGTTATTACCAAAAGTGATTTCCATGTTAGATCGTTTAGCTAAGAAAAATGTTATTCACAAGAATAAAGCAGCAAACAACAAGTCGAAACTAACTAAGTTTGTTAATAGCTTAAAATAAATATAGCTTTACAATATTGTAAAACGGGATAGGCTTTGGCTTATCCCGTTTTTTTGTTTCTATGGCTACATATGAACAAAAAATAGGTATTAAGCATTGGGCAGAGGCCGACCGTCCACGGGAGAAACTGTTGCAGCACGGGCGTCGCTATTTAAGTGATGCCGAACTGATTGCCATCCTTATTGGTTCGGGCAACCGGCAGGAAACTGCGGTAGACCTCAGTAAGCGAATTCTCGCGGCATCTGAAAACAACCTCGATTTATTAGGAAAAGTCTCCATCAACGATTTGGCTAAATTTAAAGGCATCGGATCGGTGAAAGCCATCTCTATTGTGGCCGCTCTCGAGTTAGGTAGGCGAAGAAAAGAGAGTTCCTCTTCGCCAGTGCTGAAGATAACCGGCTCCCGTGATGCCTATGACTTGCTATCGCCGATGATGGCCGACCTGAACCATGAGGAATTCTGGGTCTTAATTTTAAACCGCGCCAATTTAGTGAAAGCAAAAATCATGATCAGCAGGGGCGGGCAATCGGGTACAGTGGTCGACCCTAAAATCATTTTTAAATGTGCCCTGGATAACAATGCGGCCGCCATGATTATTGCGCATAACCACCCTTCTGGAAATTTAAAACCCAGCGCAGAAGATATTAAGGTAACCAAACGTTTGGTAGATGCCGGAAAAATGATGGATATGCCGGTGCTGGATCACTTAATTATAGCGGATAAGCTATTCTTTAGTTTTGCAGATGAGGGATTACTTTGATATTTTATATCTTTGCCTTTTATACTGATAACATAACATGAAGATCTCCTATAACTGGCTCAAACAATATATACAAACAGATAAAACCCCTCAGGAAATTTCCTTAATTCTTACTGATATCGGCCTAGAAGTGGAAAGCCTTGAAAAGGTGCAACCCATAGCCGGAGGATTAGAAGGACTTGTTATTGGTAAAGTCGTCACTTGTATACAACATCCAAATGCAGATCGACTACGTGTAACTACTGTTGACGTAGGGCGACCTGAGTTACTGAATATTGTTTGTGGTGCACCTAATGTTGCTGCAGATCAAAAAGTTGTTGTAGCTACCGTTGGTACTACGGTATATCCCAACGAAGGGGAGCCTTTTAAAATAAACAAGAGTAAAATAAGAGGTGAAGCTTCTGAAGGCATGATCTGTGCTGAGGATGAAATTGGTCTTGGTGTTTCTCATGACGGCATCATGGTGCTGCCTGACGATACCGAAATTGGTATGGCAGCAAAGGAGTATTTCAAAATGGAAGACGACTACCTGTACGAAATTGGCTTAACACCGAATCGTGCGGATGCAGCATCACACCTTGGCGTGGCCCGCGATCTGGCGGCCTATTTCCGTACCAATGTTACAATGCCTGGTGTGTCGGCTTTCCAGACACAAAATCAGGACTTGGTGATCGATGTAAAGGTTGAGGATACCACTGCTTGTCCGCGTTATAGCAGTGTAAGCATTAGCGGTGTTACCGTTAAGGCTTCGCCCGACTGGTTACAAGATAAGCTAAAAGTAATCGGCATTCGCCCGATTAATAATATTGTAGACATTACCAATTATGTATTGCATGACTTGGGTCAGCCATTACATGCTTTTGATGCTGATCAGATACAAGGCAAACAAGTTGTGGTAAAAAAATGTGCTGAAGGAACACCGTTTGTAACCCTTGATGGGCAGGAACGGAAGTTAAACGCAGAAGATTTAATGATCTGTGACGCAGAAAAAGCCATGACCATAGCGGGTGTTTATGGTGGTAAAAATTCAGGTGTTACTGAAACCACCACGAATGTGTTTTTAGAAAGCGCTTATTTCAATTCCGTTTCTATTCGTAAAACAGCAAAAAGACACGGCTTAAAAACCGATTCCTCTTTCCGTTACGAAAGGGGTACCGATCCGGAGATCACAGTGTATGCTTTGAAAAGAGCGGCATTATTGATTCAGGAACTGGCTGGTGGGGTAATTAGCTCATCAGTTTCAGATATCTATCCTGATCCTGTAAAGCCATTTGATGTGGAAGTAAGTTATGACAACATCACCAGGCTGATTGGTGTGGCCATTCCTGCAGCAGAGATAAAAGCAATTATTGAATCCCTGGGTATTAAGGTGGTTTCCGAAAACGATGGAAAACTGTTTTTAACTGTGCCAGCCTATAAAGTTGATGTTACCCGTGAATGTGATATTACCGAAGAGGTATTACGTATTTATGGTTATAACAATGTAGAGATTCCGAGTAAGGTAAACGCTTCGCTTTCGTTTACGGCCAAACCTGATAAGGAACAAACCCAGCACGTGATTGCTGATATGTTAACCGCCAATGGGTATTTAGAAATATGGTGCAACTCGCTCACTAAAGAAGCTTACTCGCTGAAACCAGAGGAGGCTGTAAAAATTTTGAACCCTTTAAGTTCAGACTTAAATGTAATGCGTCAGAATTTGTTAATGCCGGCTTTAGAAAGTGTGGCATATAACCAAAACAGGCGACAGCCAGACATTAAGTTTTATGAGTTCGGTAAAACCTACCACCTTATTAATGAAAAGTATATAGAACGTGCGCGTTTACTGATCATTTTATCAGGAATGAACCAAACCGAACAATGGAACCAGAAAAGTGTTCCGGTAAGTTTTTATAACATTAAAGCAGCTGTTGATGCGGTGATTGGTAGGTTAGGCCTAAGTACTTACCAAAGTGAAGAAATCAGCAATGAAGATTTTGCTTATGGAATCAGGTATTACAGGGGCGATAAAACATTGGTGAGTTATGGTGCTGCCACTATAGCGGCTAGAAAGAAAGCCGATGTGGATAAAGATGTTTTCTATGCCGATTTTGACTGGGCTTTATTGCTCGATATGGTGAAGAAAAATAAGATTGTTAACAAAGAGGTTCCTAAATACCCGGCAGTGAGAAGAGATTTGTCACTATTGGTAGACAGGGCTGTAACTTTTGAGAGTTTAAAGACCATCGTCTTTAAAACAGAGAAGAAACTGATCAAAAATATACAGGTTTTTGATGTGTACACGGGTGATAAACTGCCTGAGGGGAAAAAATCTTATGCATTAAGCTTTACTCTACAGGATGAAGCGCAAACTTTAACCGATAAGCAAATTGATGCGGTTATGCAAAAGATTATATATAACTTAGCGCAAACAGCGAAAGCAGAAATCAGATAATAATTGTTTTATTCTGGACTTAATTAAAATTAACGCTTAATAACATGACTTCGGTTGCAGCTGCGGCGCACTGGTGCTGATATCCTTCCAGATCCCATGCAGTTCGTTTCAGAGCAGAATATCCGTGACGATCTTCATGGGTGCTCCGGGCTTGATCCTCGGTCTCATAGGCGTCAACAATGATCCGATCTCTGTGTTTCTGAAAAAT
>NZ_JAZQNU010000017.1:0-13373 GCF_045627485.1 Pedobacter sp.
CCAATGTTTTAAGATTGGAAATTTGGTCAGGCAAGCGATTTAAATCATTAAAACTCAAGCTAATTTTTTTGATAAACTGAAGGCGCCCTATGCTTTCTGGTATACGATTAATATTATTAAAATCTAAAATTAATTCTTCCAATGCACTCATATTGCCTATATTTTGGGGTAATGTGAGGAGCTGGTTGTGGGATAGGTTTAAGGTTTTTAACGTTTTAATATTTTGTAAAGTTTCAGGGATTCTAGTGATAAAATTTCCACTTAGATTCATAACCTCCAACTTTTGTAACCCACCGAGGGTCATTGGTAATTTTCTTAAATCCCCATACTGGAGTTTAAAAACCTTTAAAGATTTTAAGTTCCCAATGCTTTCTGGTAGTTCAGTAATGGGATTACCTGACAGTTCCAGCTTCTTCAAACTTCTTAAATCCCCAAAATTACCGGGTAATTTTTTCAGGCCATTCCTTAATAAATCTAAATTTTCCAGCTGATTCAAATCCGAAAAATTATCTGGTAGATGCGTTATGGAATTATTACTAAGGAGAAGGGCTTTAAGTTTATGCAATTTTATAATTGACGAGGGAAATCCTTCCAACTTTGTTCCTTCAAGTTTTAAATGGACCAGATTGTCAGGGAATTCTGTTTGATTTAATAAAAGTTTTACATTGTAAATGTCTAATGACTTTAAGTTTGTGAGATCTTTAAGGTTAAAGTTAACACTTAAGCTTTCACCTGTACCACTCATGCTTAAGTGTTCGAGTTGTTTTAGCTTCGAAAAATTTGCATCCAAAGATTCGGGACTTGATCCCGTAATTCGAATAGATTTTAATTGTCTTTGATTGGCCAAAAATGCCATTATTTGCTTATTACTTTTAAAATTGACATGGTCAAGCTCAACTTTAATTAAATGCTTAAACTTCAATTCATCAAAAGTGCCTTCATTTTTATAAATATGAGAAAGATAAAGACTTTTTAGGAAGGGCAACTTTTGCAGTTTCTTTAATGCATCGGCATAGTCAAGGGATTGAGAACCATGATAATTCCACATCGATAAATAGATGGACTCCAGATTTGGAAGTTTGCTTATCCATTCCGGAAAACTAATAACCCTGCCCCGCAACGAAATGCCTTTTAACTGCTTAAAACCCCTGACATCTTCAGGAAGGGCTTGAGGAAAATCTTCGAAGAACAAAAACTGCAGGTTCGGCAATTCATTAAAAATTGCAAGTCCATGTTGGTAATTGATTTTTAAGTTGCCCGATAACTTTAACCCGACAATATTCTTATATGAAGCAAGGATTTCTGGAAGTTTGATTTCTTTGGTTGTCGTATCACCATTTATTCTGTTACTCAATACCAGATATTTCAAAGAAGGGAAGTTAGGCAACAAGGAGACAACCCTATCAAGTTCAAATTGATTATCAAACTGCAATTGGATAGTTTCAATTTTGTTTAACTTCGCCAGCTCTTCCGTTGTAACACGTTCAAAGTCCTCGAATCGGATAATAACTCCTATATTGGAATCCGGAAGTTCGAAGTGATGAGGAAAAGGGAGGATTGCCAATGACCTCATTTTTTCTGCTATATCTATAATATCTTGTGCGAAAAGATGAACAGAAGAAATAATTACAATAAATAAACTAGAGAGGAGCGTTTTAAAAATCATAGTTCGGCAAATTATACAGTAAACTTACACTAAAGGAGATGCAATTGTTTACTTAAATTTAACCACCTCCACTTTAATCGTAAAATCATCAGTAGTTTCTTCATGAGGATGCCTGAAAATCTCTGAAAAAACAACACCGTCTCCCCCAATCTGCTTTGCTTTTTCAATGACCAATTGCCTGGTTCTGGTTTGACTTTCTTCAGAACGGCCAGTGGGCGCAGTCATGTGCCCGATTACTTCAAATGGACGATCGATATCTTTATTCGAATAGAAAGACTGGACCTCCTCTGTTGGTGCATACTTCGATCCAAAATAAGTGGGGGCATACAGGGAACAAGCAGATAGACATAGTATGGTGCCTAAAGCAATGATTAAATTTAAGGCTCTCATAAGTGGTTCAATTGTGTGTATCCTAAGATAACAACAAAGCATAAATTAACAATGTTAACATTAAAATATTTTAGCTTCAATTAACACCTTTAACCTATGGAATGCTGATCATTAAAAGAGCAAAAAATATACTTAATGCAAACCTATCAGGACAATAACTTTTCTACCTCAGACATATAGGATTGGCCTATCGGCAATTCCTTTCCCATTAACCATACACTACGTTTGTCTATCTTACTAATTCTCGAAATAGAAACAATATAAGAGCGATGTATTCTAAGAAAAAAGCCTTTTGGAAGCATGTCCTCTGCTTCTGTCATCGTCATCCTGCTAATCACTTTTTGGGTGTCGAAATTAAAATGCAGATAGTTCCCTATACATTCAATATAAGCCAATGCAGAAAGCTCAACTTTTATTTGTTCATAGCCGCTTTTTAAAAATATAGAAGGCAGCAGATCAGTTGAGCTTGTCATACTGCTCAAACGCATGCGATAGAAGGCAGCAGCCTTATTACAGGCCTTCAAAAAGCGGGTAAAAGAAAATGGTTTTAATAAATAATCCACGGCATCTAATTCAAAACTTTGCACAGCATGCTCATTGTAGGCAGTGGTAAAAATAATCATCGGTGGATCAAGAAGAGATTTTAGGAAATCTATGCCCGATAATCCAGGCATTTTGATATCCAGAAATATCAAATCAGTTTTATTTTGCCGTAAGAATTCGAGCGCCTGTAAGGACCTGGTAAAACTTTGTGTGATAGTAATAAAGGGAACATCAACAGCCAAACTTTTAATGACTTCAATGGCCATGGGCTCATCATCAATTATTATTGCATTCAGCATAGTCAATGGCTTAGTTTGATTGAATGTTATCTGAATCTATAAAAATTTCTGACACATATTCATTTCCAATTACCCCGTGATTGAAAACATAATGACCGTGATAAAATATTTCCAATCGCTCTTTAACATTAAATATACCTATTCCCGATTGATGTTTTTCAGGATCGGCATGCACGACCCCATTATAACTGTTAGCCACCCTAAAATGGATTGACTTGCCATCATGACAATTGAGTCGTATATGAATCCATGATTCCGAGTCAATATTAATACCATGTTTGAAAGCATTTTCCACTAAGGGCATTAACAACATCGGTGCTACTTTCAAGTTATTAACATCTGTATCAAAATCAGCCGTAATCTTTATGTTTTCCTCTGGGGATATTCTAAGCTCCTGTATGGAAATGTAGTTTTTGATATAAGCAAGCTCGCTTTTTAATGGAATAAAGTCTAGATGATTATCATCTAACATAAAACGCATCATATCTCCCAATTTCTGTATGCCCTCTGCTGTCCGCTTTGATCCATCCAGAAGTGCTATACCATAAAGGTTATTTAAAGCATTAAAAAGAAAATGAGGGTTGATCTGTGAACGCAGCAGTTGAAGGTCGGCGGTCGATTTTGCCAAAGCCTTATATGTTCCCCTGTATTCATTAATTGCATCCTTTTGCTGAATGTAAATAAACCAGGAAATCGGTGAAAAAACGAATATTTGAAACGCCCAATTAGACATCCAGGTATTCACGAATGTTCCGCTACCAGGAATAAACCATAGTGCAAGAGGAAAAGAAAAACACAGGGTAGCACCAAGCCACTTCAATAAGTGCCAAATAACGTGTTGAGAAGATTCCTCCAGTTGATAAAACACAACATAAGTATTTATGAAGTAGATGGGGATACTCGAGGTGGCAAAAATAAAATAATCATTGTAAAAACTCTGTTCGCCGATGATCCGAAAGATATATAGGCAAACTGGAACTAAAAGGTAAATACCTAAAATTGTTGAAACCTGGTTACAGATTAATATACGGTAATTTCTTTGATTGGTGGAATGTTCAAGTTTAAAGATAACATACTCTCTTAGGATTGCGTAACACAGGTAAATGAGAATGATGGTGGCTGCCCTGCCAAAGCCTTGTAACAGATTTTCCATGGGCGTATCATTATAACCCAGGAAAGACAGCATGCCAAACCCAGCATAATTAAACCAGGAAGGATTTGCAAATAAAGTAGCAGCATTAATGGCTAAACTTAAGATGAGCGAAAGAATAACCACTTGTATAAACACCAATAGGAAAGCAACAGTAGCTTTTTCCTTAGTTCGCTTAAAATACGGAATGGAGATCAGGTTTAGCCAGATGTAAATACCAAATAAACATAATAACACACCTAATTGGGGAAATAGAACATTAAAGAGATAACTGAATTCCGCACCGTGTTCTTTATAGGTCTCTGTTAGCTCGATTAGCCTGACATTAGAAAGTAGAACTGCTTCCCTCAGGTAACTAAAAGCAGTTAGGCCTGTAAACAAGGAGGCTACTACTATTTCGTGTTGTCTTAATTTTACTTGCATCACATAAATGTTTAGGCAATTCTACCAATTCTAACAACACCATTTCAATAAAAGTGACAGAACTCAAAATTCGGGGATAGATAATTATATTTGATAATTAAGCTTAAAAGGAAGATCCGTTTTTAGCTTTAAAAACAATCTTATCCACTCCCTAACCGACTATAGCTAACGATTTTCAGTTAGGTTTGTGCTGAATCGTAGTTAATCCAGCCACCACATTTATGGTTTTGCGGCTGTCTGATACCCCATGCTCCACTAATAACCTTATTAAGTGACCAGAATCTACTTTCATGGTCACTTTAGGAAGAATAAATGGACCAATGCTATATAATTTATGAACTGGATTTTCGTCATATTCAGCAACTGACAACAATAATTGATGGGAAATCTCATGTGATTCTGGCAAATTTGCACTTCCTGGTCCATTTGATACTTTGAAAATTCCCATTGACAGTTGTTGTCCCTTAAAAAATTCATAACTCTCGATCGAGCCCAATAATTTAGCTTTTTCTTTATTATTAATCACTGAACTTTTAACAGTTTGACAATAACTACTGCCAGAAAGGAACAACATAAAAATAGCTATATAATTTCTCATCAAATTTGTTTTGTTTATTTATGCGGAGTGCAGTATTTTTTTCATCATAATATCTGTCTGCTTATCATCACCCAAGGTGAAGACATGAGTATCAAATGCTTCGAAACCATTTTTTTTATAAAAATTAATGGCCCGTATATTTTTCTCCCACACCCCTAGCCAAACAAAGTTAAATTTTAGCTGCGTTGCAACAGCTATTGCCTTTTCGAAAAGTAATTGACCTACCTTCTGACCATAATAATCCTTTAATACATATATCCGCTCAATTTCAAGTGCTTTGTTGTCCTTAACATCTGTTTGTGCCGCACCAACATTCAATTTGAGATAGGCAATTACCTGACCGTCCAACTTTGCAAAGTAGAAAGAGGAAGCTTGATTACGAAGCTCAGTGGTGAGTTTTTCAATAGAGAAGCTATCTTCAATGTATTTAGCCATGTTTTCATGGCTATTTAACGAGGAAAAAGCTTCTAAAAAAGTTGATCTGCTAATATCCTGCAATTGATCAATGTCGCTAAGTTTTACCTGCGTTATCTGTATACTATTATTCATAAGAGTTATAATGAAAATAATAAGCAATATTAAAGATTAACGTTTTAATGCGATACCGCTTTCAATCCGATGATAGAGCCAATCAATGTAGCCAAAAATAAGATCCGCAGAAAAGTAGCGGGTTCTTTAAAAACCAAAATGCCAACGAGTACGGTTCCAACAGCTCCAATTCCAGTCCATACTGCATAGGCTGTTCCAATGGGTAAAACTTGGGTAGCTTTTATCAAAAGTCCCATGCTAATACACAGTGCAACTAAAAACCCTGTATACCAGAAATACATTTCGTTTCCGGTTGTTTCTTTCGCTTTTCCTAAACAGAAAGCAAAGGCCACTTCAAATAAGCCTGCTATAATTAATATAATCCAATTCATATCATTTTATGTTGGGCACGAAGATCCTGAACAAAATTGGATATCGCTTTTACAAATGTTAAAAATTTCTGTCAATATACATTAAAACCCGAAACCAATCTGCTAAAGCGCTGGTTACGACCATTTCATAAAAAAACCGGCTTTTTAATTTTACTTCTTTCGTTTGATATTATTTTATTTATGGCTAAATTGTATAGGCACTATTGCCAAGGGTATTTCACACGTTTATAATATCCACGTAAACATCATTTATATGGTAGATGCTTATATGTTTGCCAAACGTAAAGTTAGGTGGGTCATTTTTGGGGCGCTACTTTCACTCACAATCTTATCTTCGACTAATCAAGTCTACGGACAATACACACCCGACACTACGACACAGTTTACAGAAAAGCAGTTGATAACCAAAAACAAATTCTGGCGATCCTCTGGCGAATTGTTTTTAGCTCAGCTCATTCCATGGTCCTATAATAATTTTATACGCGATGCAGACTTTACCCACATTTCGTTCAAGAGCATTGGAAATAATTTAAAACCCAAGAGTTGGGAATGGGACGACAATAGTTTTAAAACTAACCAGTTTGCGCACCCTTATCAGGGAAGCATGTATTTTAGTGCGTTTAGGTCAAATGGGTATAGCTTCTGGCAGTCAGCGCCGGCATCAGTTGCTGGAAGTTTTATGTGGGAAACTATGGGTGAGACCCATAGACCGGCAATAAACGATTTTATAAATACAAGCATGGGTGGAATCGTACTGGGAGAAATGTCATATTTAATATCGACCCGGATCATAGACGAAAGCCTAACCGGCTTCAAACGCCAGGCCAATGAAATGTTGGCCTTTCTCATAAATCCTATGAATGGCCTCAATAGGATCATAGATGGAAAATGGGGTAAATTTTCTGGCGCCAGGACTTCAAAACTTGATACGGTTACTGGCTATGTTGATGTAGGCTTAAGGAGAATTAGCGAGAAAGACGAAAATATAATTACCAGAGGATATTCAAGCTGGTATGCGCGTGTCCGGTTAAATTATGGAGACCCATATATTGAATCAAAAACGCCCTTTGGTAATTTTGCTATTGAGGTAGAAGCTGGTGACGACGATAGCTCCAAACTGAATAAAATTACTGTTAACGGCCTTATTACCTCATGGCAGCTTCTGGCAAATGCAAAGAGTGATCATTTGCTGTCTTTAACAGCCAATTACAATTATTATGAGAATGCGGCATTTGAATATGGAGGCCAGAGCGTTAATATGAATATATATTCGCGCTATCGATTAAGCAAAAAGCTGGAAATTCAAACAAAAGTGGGATTGGGATCAATCATCCTTGGGGCGGTACCTGATCAATATTTATATTATGGAGAAGGCAGAAACTATGATTACGGAACAGGGGTTAGTTTTTCCGCATACACCGGAATTTCATGGGATAAGTTCTTTTTTGCTAATTTAAATTATTTGGGGGGCTGGATCAGGACATTAAACGGGAACGATTCCAATTACCTTTTACACGCAATTTCCATTGATACACGTTCAAGAATCTATAAAAACTTTTCCTTAGGAATAGACGGTGGTTATTTTTCGTTAAATGGTAATTATGAAAATTTTCCAGATGTGCGAAAGGGATACCCTTTTATCAGAATTGGGGCTGGATATATGATTAGATAACAGTTTTTATTCAAATGCGAAGATGCTTGTTGTATGGCCCAAAGGCTAAGTTCCGAACAGCGAAATATTATGCTATTATCTCCAACAACAGGAGATAATAGCACCAAAGTAGAACTATTGTTTTGGTAAAGTAAACCAAAATGTACTTCCTTCGCCAAGTTTACTATCCACACCAATATCTCCGCCATGCCTTTTAATGATCTCTGCACTAATATACAACCCCAACCCCAGTCCGGAGTACTGTGTACCACTGTAGTCTGCGCGATAGTATCGATCAAAAATATGTGGAATCTTCTCCTGTGGAATACCCGGCCCAAAATCTTTTACCGAAATTTTAGCTTTCTCCCCCAGGTCCTCAATGAGTAAAATAATATCCCTGCTATCGGGTGCATATTTAACAGCATTATTCACAAAATTAACCACAACCTGATCTATTCTTGTCCGGTCGGCCTGAATCTGTAATTCCACATCGCCTTCAAGAACCAATTCATGCTTTCCATCCATTCGCACATGGCTGCAGCATTGCTCCAGCATCTCAGCTATCGTAAAAGTTTCCATGTTTAGGTGCAATTGCCCCTCATTTGTTCTGGTTGTATTCAGCAGATCGTCAATCAGGTTCGTAATTTTCTTCACACTGCTGTTCGCCTGTTCAATAAGTCGTGGAACGATTCCATTGGATAAATTTTCCTTATACCTGTCAAGCAACTGCAAAGCTCCTTTTAATGTTGTAATTGGAGTTTTTAGTTCATGACTTGCAATGCTTAAGAAATCATCTTTCCGCTGTTCCTCAAGTTTACGCTCAGTAATGTCCTGCACCGTTCCAGAGAACATCGCCTTGCCATTAGCATCCTCATTATATAACTTCCCTGTTGCCCTCACCCACCTGATGTCTCCATAAGTGAAGCCTTTAATGGGATATTCAACATCGTAGGTGGCTCCAACAGCAATCGCCTGCTCTATGGCCTCCAACACGGCTGGCCGGTACTCATCAAGTATTTGGTCTGTAGCCGAAGTGAAAGACATTTCATCATGATCATGATATCCAAAAATATGTTTTAGCCTTTGCGACGCCTTGAAATCGCGAGAGGTTACGTCAATATGCCAGGTACCTAACTGAGAAGACTCAACCGCAAATCGAAGTTCAGCTTCTGCCTGTTCAATCTGCTTACGATAGCGAACCTTGTCTGTTACATTGAGTACTGTAGAGATAATTCCGATTCTGTTTCCAGCCAGATCGTTAAGGGCCTGGCAATAATAATCAATAATATAGGTTCGGTCACCACTATCAGCTCTGTTCTTATAGGTCACAACCAGTTCCTGGTTAACAATAGACACCCCTGTGTCAAGAACCTTTTTCCAAAGTTCAGGATAAGGTTGGTCCATCAGTTCAGGGAATACCGTCAACATCGTCTTTCCCATGACGTCTTCCCTCGTCCTACCCCACAAACTGAGTAAGGCCTCATTGGTGGTTGATATTACCTGTTCAGGACCCATTAAAACAACTATCGGTACTGGTATTTCACTCAGAATCTTGTCTAAACGGTTTTCACTAGCCTGCAAGTCCTGATAGGTATCCATCAAGCGGTCTTGCGATTCATTAAGTTCATGATTGATTCCCCTCAATTCCTCATTAAGTTGCTTAACATACTTTGTTGCCACCACCTGTTCTGAAATATTATTAGCAGTAACCATGATCCCATTCGTTTGCCCCTCATCATCCTGTAAAGGCTGATACGCAAAATTAAAATAGACCTCCTCTAAATTTCCTTTATGCCTTAATATTGCCTTAACCTCTGAGCCAAAGTATGGCTGGCTGGTGGTGTAAACATGATCCAGAATACTAAAAAATTCCTGACCCTCCAGCTCAGGTATTGCAACAGAAAGGGGCTTACCTATAATATCGCTTTCTTTACCCCATGCTTCAAGCATCCTTTTATTGGCAGATTCGATAACCATCGATCTCCCTACTAAAACTGCAATGGCTACGGGTGAATCTGATAACAGGTACCGAAGGCGACTTTCAGATTTTGAAAGTTCAGCTGTTCGCTCCCTTACCCTTAATTCTAATTCCTGATTAAGTAGGCGAAGAGTTTCCTGGGTAACACAAAGTTCATCATTAATTGCTAGAAGCTCTTCATTAGAAGCTGCCAAGGCTTCATTTAAGGTTTGTTCGCGTTTTAATATTTCCTCTTTCTCACGGGCTGCACTTAATTCTTCCTGATTGATAACCTTTTCGGTTACATCTCTTGCCGTATGATATATGGCATACACAATCCCAAACTCATCCTTTACGGCGTGATATACAAAATCATAATAAAATAATTTTAATTCTCCGTCTACCAGGAGTTTTGCAGGAATGGCATTGCCAATGTTATCCTCACCGGTTTGCCAAACGCCTCGTAACAAGCCTTCAAAGGGCTGTTCAGCTAATTCCGGAAGTGCTTCCGGTAAAGTTTTGCCTACTACTTCCGGTCCCCTTCCCCATGCTGCCTGCATTGCCGGGTTGGCAACTTCTATGCGTAGCTCCTCGCCCGTATAAATGGCAACCGGGTCGTTCGACCGGCATAAAATTTCAATAATTTGGTCTAGGCTTAATCTTTTTTCTCTTACCATATAAGGGGAGTGGTGTATTATATTTCTATATGCTTACAGTTGGTATTAGGCGTTTTTTGTATACACCAGGTAGTCATACAACGCAAGTTTTGAACATTAGTGGTTTTTATTGGTTCATGCAGCGTCCCATTAAGTTTTTTAGTTAATCTAAGTAACATTTCCTGATTAACCAAAAACCGTTCCGACCCATCAGGAAGAATGTACCTCCCATTACCCACAAACCTAAGTGATGATTCAATACCAATGTCGGAAGCCAGTCTGCAAAATAAGAATCCATCATTCTTGAGTACGCGCCACATGGAATAAAGCATGGAATGAAAATGTTCAAGGTTTTTGGCAAAATGCAAGACTGCACTGCTGATTACAAGATCAAATTTTTCGTCATCAAAAGGCAACTCTTCCACTGGTGCCTGGATAAAATTATCCCTTGCCGCCTCCTTGCCCAATCTGTCCGCTAATTGTTGAACGTACTTTATGGAATCCGGGTTTAGGTCTACCCCATATACATCGAAATCATTTTTCATAAAATAAAAAATGTTCCTTCCGGTTCCACAACCGGCATCTAATATAGAATTACAGCCTGAATAAGTCCCTTTTAATAGTTGATCAAACAAGTAAATATCAATATCACCATAAAGTTCCCTAAAATTAGTCTCCATAGTAATGTAATGATATGAGCATCTGTTCATTCGATAATTTCTGACGCGCCATGTTCCTCAAATTATTTCGTCCTGCAAAGATATCATTTCTAACTCCCACATTTCAATGAATAACCCGTATTTTAATGTCCATTTTTATCTTGAATTCGGTCATGCGAACTATTAAGCTGATTTAATGTTAAAGATAAAATCGTATTTTTATGGAAGAAGACATATTGGAAACAGGCTGGAAAAGCACAAAACTGGTGGTGAATGGCTTGTCGTTACATGTAGTTGAAGCAGGCCCTTCAAACGGACCTTTGCTTATTCTCTTGCACGGCTTCCCCGAGTTTTGGTGGGCCTGGCGGCACCAGATTGCTCCCCTGGCTAAAAGTGGTTATCATGTTCTGGCGCCAGACCTTCGAGGCTACAACCTTAGCGATGCACCGCAGGAAGTATCGTCATATGTACTTGATAAATTGGTGGCTGACGTAATATCACTGGCCGATCATTACAGGGCAGAACGCTTTTATCTGGCTGGACACGACTGGGGCGGTATTGTGGCCTGGGGTGTTGCAGCAAGCCATTCCAATCGCCTGGAGCGCTTAGTGATTATGGATGCGCCGCATCCAGACCTCTTTACAGAAGATATCCTTAAGCACCCAACTCAGGCGCTACGGAGTACTTATGTGGCATTGTTCCAGCTACCTTGGTTACCAGAGCAAGTACTTGGTACACTGAACTTTGCTGCCCTTCGGTCCATGGTTGAAGCCAGCGGCCGGGATAATGCGTTTAAGCCCGGAGAATTGCAACGGTACGCAAAAGCATGGGCTCAACCAGGCTCATTAACAGCAATGCTTAACTATTATCGCGGCTTACGCCTACGAAAAAAGCCAGACCGGCCGGCACATATTTTATGTCCAACACTTCTGCTCTGGGGGGAAAAGGACAGCTTCCTGGAACATCACGTAGCGAGAACCTCGCTTAAACATTGCAGCAACGGCCGGCTGTATATTGTAAAAGGTGCAACACATTGGCTCCATTTGAGGAACCTGCAGTAGTGAACTCAAAAATTATCGATTTTTTTGGAAGTAAAGATTAACTAACAATTCCATAATCCGGATGGGATAAAGTCAATCCTATTATCGGTGGCCTATTGTCATAAAATGATACCCTTTGTTCGACAAAAACATCGATTTATAGTTTCTTCAAACGACATAACCGATTATCACCAACAAACCCCAGCGTCATTTCAACACTAAATAGCGCTAAGTAATTAAACACCAATTGATCCTCAGTCTGAGTTAAGTCCAAGTTCAGTCCAAGTTGAGAGCAAGTATTTCCTACAAATACACGGACTTATCATTTAGTTTTATTACATTTATCTTTGAGTTAATACTAGGCGCAGGTATACTGCACTTACAAAAAACTATTCACACTTAAAGAAAATAAAATGGCAATAGTAAAAGGAAAATTTATTATAGGCGTTGCTGGTGCAGTAATATATAAGACCTACAGGGGCCAGCAGGTCATCACAGGAAAAGCCCGTGGAACTGTCAAAATTAGTGAAGCAACTAAAAAATCAGCAAATATATTTGGTAAATCAAGTACGTTTGCTTGTCAAATCAGGGAGGGGTTAAAAGCGATCGTCACTAAAAATCATGATGGTACCATGCACTTTCGTTTAACCCAGGACGTGGCACGCATTGTTAACAAAGGGCTGGAACCAGAAAATAGTGCTTTCTATTTCGGCCCTTCCGATTTCGAAGCACTGACTGGCTTTCAATTTAACATTAAATCGCCATTTAAACAAAGTTTGTTGGTAGCTCCCTACATCACGGTAACAGATAACCAGCTTACTTTACACCAGCCTCAAATCAATGTTCCGAAAGACTTGAAATTTCCGCTAAATGCAACAAGCTGTAACATCAACTTTGTGGTGATGGAATTTAACTTGCTGGAAGGTACCAAAAAGAGAACATTGATCGGCACTAAAAAGATAGATAATAACAAGGGAATATACGCTGCTGAAGAATGGACTGCGCCATTGCAGGAAGGATGGTTTACTGTAATCGCGATTTCGTTAAATTATGTGCAGAACACCTTTGCAGGAGATGTGGTATTGAACAGCAAAGATTTTTGCCCCGCAATGATTGTCCAGGCGGGCTTTATTACTAATATTGACCAGGCAGGGCCCTTTAAATTAGAAGCTAAAACATACAGATGGGCACTAACTAAGTAAGGTTACGGTCTTTAAACCATACCTCATCGGGCGTAGCCGAAAAACTACTCATTTTTTCGATGAGTACCTTAGGGGTGGCTTCGTTAAAAACGAGGTCCTTATTGTTTTGTTTTTAAAAACGATGTTGTACCATCACTTCCATCTGCAGGAACAGGTGATCGTAATAACCGCCTACGTTGAGTACGCCAATGGGTTTACCATGTAAACCTAATTGTAACC